>JAYEKC010000660.1:0-6848 GCA_034716715.1 Gemmatimonadota bacterium
CGTGCGGCTCCTCGAGCCGACCAGCGAGACGTCGGCGAGCGTGAGCATCGGCGACGTGGACGGCAATGGCACGCCCGACGTGGTGCTCGCCAAGGGCCGGCACTGGCCGCTCATCAACATGATCATGCGGAACGACGGGAAGGGGCACTTCGCCGCCGCTCCGCTCTCCGACGCCCCCGACCGCACGTACTCCGCGGCGCTGGCCGACCTCGACGGCGATGGAGACCTCGACATCGTCGTGAGCAACGACAACCCCGACCGGAAGCTCGTCTACCTGAACGACGGCAAGGGACACTTCCGCGTGAGCGGCACCTTCGGCGAGGCCGAATGGAACACGCGCTACGTGACCGTGGCCGACCTGAACGGCGACGGGCGGCCCGACATCATCGTCGCCAACCGCAGCTCGAACCCCTCGGCGCCCCGGCCGAGCTACGTGTGCCTCAACGACGGGGCGGGAGCATTCCCGTCGTGCACGCCGCTCGCCACGCAGTCGGCGACGATCATCGTCGCGAGCGACCTTGACGGTGACGGCAAGGTCGACCTCTTCGTGCCGCACCGGGACGGCGGCCAAAGCCTGATCTTCTGGAACGACGGCACGGGCAGGTTCCGCGACCCGCCCGCTCCGGTGGGTCCCGCCCATTCGCAGGTACGCGCTGCCGCCGCCGGCGACATCACCGGCGACGGCGTGGTGGACCTGGTGGTGGGTGACGAGAAGAACGGCATGTTCCTCTACGCCGGCCGCGGCGGGCGAGCGTTCGACGCCCCGGTGGCACTCGGCAGCGCGACGGGCTCGCCCTACTCCATCGCGATTGCGGACATGAATCGCGACGGCAGGCGCGACGTGGTCGCGGGCCGGCAGGACGCGGTCGGATCGGTGTTCT
This sequence comes from Gemmatimonadota bacterium, assembly GCA_034716715.1. Classification (GTDB taxonomy): domain Bacteria; phylum Gemmatimonadota; class Gemmatimonadetes; order Gemmatimonadales; family Gemmatimonadaceae; genus Fen-1231. The sequence continues at coordinate 882 of JAYEKC010000660.1, forward strand.
TCAACGCCGGTGGCGGCCGGGTGCCCCGCTTCGTGGAAGTCCCGTGGGGCGACGGCACGGGATCCGTGTACGGCGTCGCGGTCGCCGACCTGGACGGCGACGGGTGGCCCGACATCGCGGCCGCGCGGTCGGACGCCCCCAACGCCGTCTGGTTCAGCCGGCCCGCGAGATGAACCCCCGGGCCGCCCGGCGCGGGCGGCCCCACGGCGTCAGATCTCGCCGCGGCCCATCGCCTCGACGGCATAGGCCGCCGCACGCGCCGTGAACGCCATGTAGGTGATGCTCGGGTTCTGGCACGCGGTGCTGCACATCGCCGCGCCGTCGGTCACGAACAGGTTCTTCACGTCCCACGCCTGGTTCCACTTGTTGAGCACGCCCTCGGCTGGCGCCTTGCTCATGCGCGCGCCGCCCATCTCGTGGATGCAGTGGCCCGGCGGATTGTTCGACCCGTGCGTGCGCACGTTGGTGCACCCGGCGGCCTCGAGCATCTCCGCGCATGCGACCTGCATGTCCTGGTCCATCGCGCGCTCGTTCTCGCGCCAGCGCACGTCGAGGTGCGCGGCGGGGATCCCCCACTTGTCCTTCACGACCGGGTCAAGCGAAATCGTGTTCCGCTCGTCGGGCAGCGTCTCACCCCATCCGGACGCGGAGAGCGTCCAGCCGCCGAGCCCGTCGATGAGCTCGCGCTTGAACGACTCGCCGTAGCCGGGCATGCCGCCGCCCCTGCCCCACCCGCCGCGGCCCGAGCCACCCTGCATTCCGTAGCCGCGCAGGAAGTCCCGTTCGGTCCGCTTCACGTTCCGGAACCGCGCGATGTAGATGCCGTTCGGCCGCGAGCCGATGGTGCGCTTGTCGAGATAGCCCGGCATGCTGCCCGAGGCGCCGGACCCATAGTGATGATCGGCGACGTACTTGCCGAGCGTTCCGCTGGAGTTGGCCAGCCCGTGCGGGAAGGACGCGCTCGTCGAGGTGAGCAGCAGCCGCACCGACTCGATGCACGACGCGCAGAGGAACACGAGCCTCGCCTCGAACTCCATCTCCTGCATTGTCACGGCGTCGATCACGCGCACGCCGCGCGCGCGCGACGTCTTCGGATCGTACAGCACTTCCGCCACCACGCTGTTCGGACGGAGGGTGAGGCGACCCGTTGCCTGCGCCGCGGGCAGCGTGGACCCGATGCTGTTGAAGTACGAGAACGTGACGCAACCACGCTCGCACGGGCCGCAGTAGTGGCACGCCTTTCGCCCGTTGTGGTCCTGCGTGAGGATCGCGGCCCGGCCGATGGTCATCACCCGCTCGCCGCCGAACGCCGCGAGGATCTTCTCGCGCGCGGCCCGCTCGACAACGGTCATCTCCATCGGCGGGAGGAACTCGCCGTCCGGGAGCTGCGCGAGGCCTTCCTTCGCGCCAGTGATGCCGATGAACTTCTCGACGTGCGAGTACCAGGGCGCGAGGTCGGCGTAGCGCACGGGCCAGTCGTTGCCGTGGCCGTCCCTGGCGTTGGCCTCGAAGTCGAGGTCGCTCCAGCGATAGACCTGCCGGCCCCACGTGATGGAGCGGCCGCCCACCTGGCGCCCGCGGAAGAACCGGAACGGCGCGTCGGGCGGCGTCGTGTACGGATTCTCGTTGTCGTTGACGAAGAACTTGTGGCCCACCTCGTCGCACGCATAGCACTCGCGCTGGATGGGGTGGTCGCGCTGCATGACCGCGGGGTCGCCGTAGCCGCGGTACTTCATTTGATACGGCCGCACGTGCTCGACGAAGTCGTCCTTCGTGACCGGCGGCCCGGCCTCGAGCACCAGTGTGCGGAGCCCGCGCTCGGTGAGCTCCTTCGCGGCCCAGCCGCCGGAGATTCCCGAGCCGACGACGATGGCGTCGTACGTCTCCCGGCGGGTCATCGGGCCGGCCGCGGCGCGAAGTCGGCAGCGCCCTCGAACGTCGGATACGCCAGGCGCACGTGGAGCACCTCGCGCTCCACGCGCTGGCTGGTGAAGTAGCCGTGGACGACGAGCCCCTTGAGGCGGCGATATGCCGCGCGTGCCGCGCGGGCCTCCTGGTCCTGCGCCGACGCCGAGTCGGCCGCCTGGCCGCGACCGCCTTGCGCCATCGTCGCGTCGAGCGCCGCAACGATCTCCGTGCGGCCCGCATCATCGAGGTCGGCGAAGGCGCGGCCCTTCGATCGGCGCGCCTGGGCGTCGATCGCGTCCAGCCCGGCCACGAACGCGGTGCGCACATCGTCGGTGTAGTACTCGCTCGCGACGAGGTCCACCCAGTCGGTGACGCCAACGTCCGACGCGCCCGGCGTGTCGGTGCGCGGGAAGATCACGTCGGCGATGCCGGAGACGAGCGCGCGGTGCGCCGCGGTAAGGCCGGTCGTGGGCCGGTATCCGGCGAGGAGGCGCGCCCAGGCAGATTCCGCGCCGGGAGGCACGATCGAGAATGCAGCGGTCGCGCCCGCGGCGCGGAGGAGGTCACGACGCTTCACCATTCCCTCGCGAGTTGACCTGAGCAATGTGCCGGGGCACGGCGCGCCCGACGATGATCGTGACGTTGTCGGTGCCGCCGCCGTCGAGCGCATCGTGGAGCAGCTGCTCGGCCACCTGCTTCGCGCTCGTCATCGCACCGAGCCGCTCGGCGATGCGGTCGTCGCTTACGCACTTGGTGAGGCCGTCGCTGCAGAGCAGGTGCACGGTGTTCCACTCGGACTGCAACCGCGTGACGACCGGCATCGAGTTGTCGGCTCCCAGCGCGCTCGACAGGACGTTGGCGAACTGCGTGCGGAACGCGGCCGTGCGCGTCATCACGCCCTCGTCCACGAGCTCCTGCGCGATCGTCTGGTCGCGCGAGACCTGCGTGAGCACGCCATGCCGGAAGTGGTAGTACCGCGAGTCGCCGACCTGGAGGAGGTAGTACTGCGGCCACACCCCCATCCACAAGGTGAGGGTCGTGGCCATGGTGCCCGTCCGCCCCGACGCCGAGCGGCGCCCCCGCACGGCCTCGTGGGCCACCACCGCCGCGTCCTGGAGCGCGTCAATGAACTCCTGCTCGCTCGAGTCGGACCGGTAGTAGCACGCCATGGACTCGTTGACGTACCGCATCGTGGATTCGAGTGCCGTCGCGCTCGCCTCACTGCCGCCCTCGCCACCGCCGACGCCGTCCGCCACCATCGCGACGACGCCGAGGCGACGGTCGGGTTCGGGCAGGTGGTTCGTGGGCAGGCTTGTGGCGAGGACCTGCACGCGCTTGTGGAACGACGCGATGAGGAAGTGGTCCTGGTTCTCCTTCCGCACGCGGCCCACGTGCGTCAGGCCGTGGACGTCGATCTCGTCGTCACGCGGCATGCGATCCGGGGCGGCAGGCGGAACCTGGGGAGGGAGCATCACCGACCTTGCTGGGGGACCAGATGCGACCGGCGATAAGCTGGCGCGAACCGAACGCCCCCGCAACCAACGGTGCGGATTGCGGCCGGATCCGGGCGCGTCGGTGGCCCGTCATCGTGCGTTAACCCGGCGCGCGTATCGTACCGCGTCGCTCCGCCGGCGAAGCGCCGACTGACGGCGTGCTCCCACCTCAACCCCCACCCGACCCGTGACCCACCTCCGTACCATTGCGGTAGCCACCCTGGCTGCCGCGGCCGCCGCGTGCTCCGACGCCGGCGCTCCACCAACGTCGCCCGTCACGCGCACCCTGGGCGCCGCCAGCGCGTCGGCGAGCCCCGACGCACCCGGGCTCGACGTCGCCGCCACCCACATCCTCGAGCTCCGCACGGCGAACAACGGTGCCAAGTCGGGCGCCGGCGGTGGCGGCGGGACGGGCATCTTCTACCACGGCGGCCCGGTGCTCCAGGCCGCCACGAAGGTGGTCGCGGTGTACTGGGCCGCGGCGCCGATCTACGCCGGCGGACCGTCCGCGGGAACGAGCGGCTCCGGCACAGCGGACGGGTCGCTCATCGGCCACTTCCTCCGCAACCTCGGCGGATCGCCCTACTTCAACATCAACACGACGTACACGGACGGATCAGGCGCCGCCATCAAGAACGTGGTGACGTACACCGGGTTCTGGGCGAACAGCGGCAGCGTGCCGGCCAACGGCGCCACGGTGACCGACGCGCAGATGGTTGCGATGCTGCAGTCCGGCATCAACTCGGGCGCCATCGCGTATGACGCGAGCACCGTCTATGCCATCTTTACCGCCGGCACCGTCAACCTCGGGGGCGGGTTCGGCTCGCAGTACTGCGCATACCACACGCATGGGACGGTCACCGTCGGCGGAGCGGCGAAGACGATCCTCTATGCCGCGATGCCGTACGACTATGCGTATCCCAGCGGCTGCTCGGCCCTCTCCGGATCGCCCAACAACGACCCCGGCGCCGACTCGGAAGTGAACACGCTGGCGCACGAGATCGAGGAAACCACGACGGACATGATGGGCAACGCGTGGTACGACCGGCGCGGCTATGAGAACGCCGACAAGTGCGCCTGGACGTTCGGCGCGACGTACACGACCGCCAACGGCGCGAAGGCAAACATGAGCCTCGGCGGCAAGGACTTCCTCGTGCAGCAGAACTGGATCAACACGGGCAGTGGCGGGTGCCGGCTCTCATTCTAGTGCGGGTGTGACCGAAGCGTTGGCCGGAACCCGCAGCGCCCGGGGCCGCGGGGCACGAGCCCGCGGCCCCGTTCTGTGCGGGCTCGCTGCCGGGTGGCGGCGCGTGGCGGCGCGCCGTCGCGGTGTCGCACGCCTGGCGGTTGTAGTCTCGCTGGCCGCCGTCACCGCGCAGGCTGGTGGTCAGCGGCCGCCCGGCGCGCAGGCCTGCCGCCCGATCGCGGCCTCGCGCGATCCCGTCGTGCGATTCGGGCTGGAAGGCGGCTCGCTGCGCCCAAGGATGGTGGCGATCTATCCCTCGGGCCTCGTGCGCGCGGGCATCGCCGAGCCGAGCGACAGCGTCGGCTCGATCGACGCGACGGTGGTCGCCGCGCTCGCGACTTTCGCCCGATCATCCGGGTTCTGGGCGCTGCGACCTCCAGTCATTCGGCGTCCGCCGGCGAATCCCGACGCGGCGCGCCGGTTCATCGCCGTCACGCTCACGTGCGGGGCGCACCGCGTGGAGTATGTGTCGGGCACCCCGGCGGCAGCCGTGTTCGACGAGTTCGACGCGCTGCTGCGATCGGTGACGACGCCAAGGCCGTAGCCGCGCGTCCACCTGTCCGGCCGCCCGCAACGGCACGAGCGTCCGGCCACCACAAAGCGCGGCGCCCGCGGCACGCCGCATTGCGGCGAGCGTGACATCGGCGGATAATCCGGCACGGAGGATTGCATCGTGCCGCCTGCCAACCGTGTCCTGACCCTTGCCGCACTCCTGACCGCGGCATGCCTCACCCCGCTCGGCGCGCAGCCCGCGGGCCCGCCGGCCGCCGCGCCATCGCGACCGGCCCAGCGCCCCGCCCCGGCCTTCGAGGTGACGGAGGCGACGATCACCGACCTCCAGACCGCGATGGCGCAGGGTCGCGTGACGTCGGCGCAGCTCGTGGAGGCGTACCTCGCACGCATCAAGGCGTACGACCACGCCGGCCCGATGCTCAACACGATGATCCGGCTCAACCCGCAGGCCGCAGCCGACGCGGCGCGGATGGACGCCGAGCGCGCCCAGGGACGCGTGCGCGGCCCGCTGCACGGCGTGCCGATCATCCTCAAGGACAACTTCGACACAAAGGGCCTCGCCACGAGCGCCGGGTCGATCGCCCTTGCATCGCACGTGCCGAAATCCGACGCCTTCGTGGTGAAGAAATTGCGCGAGGCGGGCGCCGTGATCATCGGCAAGTCGAACCTGCACGAGCTCGCGAGCGGCATCACCACGATCAGCTCGCTCGGTGGCCAGACGCTCAATCCGTACAACCCCGACCGGTGCCCCGGCGGCTCGAGCGGCGGCACGGGCGCGGCCATCGCCGCGAGGTTCGCGGCGATCGG
>JAYEKC010000661.1:0-6838 GCA_034716715.1 Gemmatimonadota bacterium
CTCGGCGATCATGGGCGTGGCCATCTCGCCCGCGATCTACGTGGCCGGCAAGACGGCGCCGGACACCATTTGGCAGGCCGGCCTGCTCACGGCCAGCGCCTTCACGGTCCTCACGACGTATGCGTGGGTGAGCCGCCGCGACTTCAGCGCATGGGGCTCGTTCTTCACGGTGGGGCTGTTCGTGCTCATCCTGGCGTCCCTGCTGAACATCTTCTTCCAGAACCAGACGGCGCACCTGTGGATCGCCGCCGTGGGCGTGCTGATCTTCAGCGGCCTGCTGGTGTTCGACACGTGGCGCCTGCGCAACGTGTACGGTCCGGACAACTACATCCAGGCGGCCGTGCAGATCTATCTCGACCTGCTGAACATGTTCATGTTCATCCTCGCCCTGCTCGGCGGGCGGAGGAGCAGCAACTAGGCGTTCGGCCCGGAATCCGGACGCACCGCGGGCCGCCCAGAACACCGGGCGGCCCGCACTTTTTTCATGGGCCTACGGCTGGGGCGGCGCCAAGGCGTCCATCTCGCGCGCGAGGTCGAAATCCAGCTTCGTGAGCCCGCCCGCCGAATGGGTGGACAACGTAGCCGTGATCTTCGAGTAGCGGATGTCGAGGTCGGGATGGTGGTCGAGCCGCTCGGCCGCCTCCGCCACCCGGTTCACCCACGCGATGCCGTCGAGGAACTTCGGGAACGCGAACGTCTTCGTGATGGCCGCTCCGGCGCGTTCCCAGCCCTTGAGGCTGCCGATGGCGTAGGCAATCTCGCCCTCGCCCAGCCTGGCGGGCCTCACGATTCGCCCGCGGCCGCGACGGCGGCGGCGGCGCCGCCGCGGCGCGTGGAACCCGCGCGGCGCACGGCGATCATCTCGGCGACGATGCTCACGGCGATCTCCTCGGGCGTGTCGGCCCCGATGGAAACGCCCACCGGGCCGCGAATGCGGGCAATGGCGTCATCGGCCACGCCCCACTCCGTGAGTTGCCTCGCGGTGAGCGCGGCCTTCCGGCGGCTGCCGAGCATGCCGAGGTAGCGGAGGTCGAGCGGAGCGAGCTGGCCGGCGATCACCGCGTCGTGCTGGTGGCCGCGCGTGGCGATCACCACGTACGTGTCGGCGTCGAAGCGAGCCGCCGGCGCCACGTCGTGGAACTCGCACACGGCCACCTTGTGGGCGAACGGGAGTCGCGCCGGGTCGGCGAAGTCGGCGCGGTCGTCCACGACCGTGACCTGCCAGCCGGCGAGCGAGGCGACCTCGGCCACGCGCGCACCGACGTGGCCCGCACCGAACACCACGAGGCGGGGCTTGCCGAGGATGGGTTCGACCAGGGTTGACCCGAGCCAGAGCGGCTCCTCGGCGCGGGGGTCGAGGGCAATCGCGGCGTTCGCGAGGTCGGGATGGGGCGAGCGCGTGGCGCCCTGTTCGGCGGCAGCCGTTCCGGCGCGAACTCCGGCTGCCGCGCTCGTACCGGTGCGTACGGCGGCGAAGCCTCGCGCATCCGCCGCCAACGCCAGCGCAAGCTTGCGCGGGCCATCGGCCCAGTCGAGCGCCGTGGCCATCACGCCGCGCTCGCCGCGCGCGACAATCGCCGCGGCTTCGTCCCACGCGCCGGCGAGCACGGCGTCGGGAAACACGGGCTCGATGAAGATCTCGGCCGTGCCGCCGCACGTGAGGCCGTAGTCGCCGGCGAGCTCGTTGTTGAGCGAATGGCTGGAGACCGCGGGTACGCGGCGCTCGATGACGTCCATCGCCCGCTCGATGATCTCCGCTTCGAGGCATCCCCCGCCCACGGTGCCGAATCGTGCGCTGGTTGCCGTGACGAGCAGCTTGGCCGTGGCGCTCATCGGGAGGGACCCGCGCCGCCGGGCGACGGAGGCGAGGGCCCCCGCCCCGGCCCCTGAGGCCAGGCGGGCGCACTCGGCGATGACGTTCACTCGGCTCATACAGTCAATGTGGGCCCGGCGGGCGGCTCGGCGCCACCTCCAACCGGCAGTCGCCCGTTGGCGCTACTCGACGGCGAGCAGCTGGACGCGGAACAGCAGGGTGGAGTTCGGCGGGATCTTCCCCACCTCGCGCCAGTCGTAGCCGAGCTCCGGCGGGATGACGAGCACGCGCGACCCGCCGACCTTCATGCCGGGGATGCCGAGCCGCCATCCCTTGATGATGGGATCGCCGCCCTGGAGGCGGACCTTGAGCCCGCCGGAACTGTCCACCTGCGTGCCGTTCGTGAGCAGCATCCGGTACGCGACCGTCACGCGGCTCGTGGGCTTGGCCTCGGCGCCCTCGCCCACGGTGAGGTCCTTGTAGTACAGCCCGTCTGGCGTTCGCGTGTACGTGGCGAGGTCCACGCCCAGCGATGGCGCGATGGACGCGTTAGTGACCGGCGTGACCGTCGCGGGGCCGCGGGCGCACGCGGCAAGGCCGCCGGCGATCGCGAGGAGCGCGACCGCCGGCCCGAGGATCCTGCTACCGGTCACCCGACTTGACCTTGTCGCTGATCTGCAGGTCCCAGCCGTTGGGCGTGGTGGTGTGGTAGCTCTTGTAGTGCGCCGTGTGGATGTCGTGGTCTTCCGGCGGCGACTCCGCGGTGGCGCCCGTGTCCTCGCGGGCGTTGAGGCCGCGGGCCTCGAGCGCCGCCTTCACCTTGTCGGGATCGAAGTCGGCGATGCCGAAGGAGATGTGGTTGAACACGGTGCGGCGCACGATGGGCGCCGTGGTGTCGACCGGGGCGGCGGGCGGCCCGCCGCGCCCTCCACGGCCCGCCGCCGCGGCCCGCAGGCCGCCCGGCATGTTGGCATTGCCGCCGCGGATGAGTGCGCCGCCGATCTCGGGCGCGAACACCACCTCGTTCTGGCTGCCCTCGTCGCCGAGCGGCTGCCAGCCCACGAGCGCCTGGTAGAACGCGACGCTCTCCTTGTATGAGGTGCACTGCCACGAGATGTGGTCGAGGTACATGGACTTCCATCCCGTGGGCTCGAACGGCGGCGGCGTCATGAGCTTGCCGTTGGCCGGCGTGGTGCGGCGGTTCCGGCGATTGCCGTTGGACACCTGGAAGTCGAAGCCGTCCGGATCCTTCACGTGGAAGCTGTAGAAGTCGGCCGAGGCGGCGTGGTCGGCCACGGGGTCGAGGCCGCGCTTCTTGAGCTCGGCTTCGACCGTCTTCGTGTCCCATGGGGCGATGCCCACGCAGAAGTTGTCCCAGACGGCGCGCACGGGTCCGCGCCCGCCGCCACCGCGCCCGCCACCGCGGCCCCCACGGCCGCCACGACCGCCCGCCGTGTCGCCGGCAGCCGGTGACGGAGCGGCCGCGACCTGCTGCGGCGGTGCCGGCGGCTGGTACCCGCCCCGAATGACAACGCCGCCCCAGTCGCCGATGTCGAGCACGGCCTTGGTGCCGTCGTCGCTGCGAACCTTCCAGCCCATCAGGGCGTTGAAGAACGCGGCCTCGGCGCCGTAGTCGGCGGCGTGCACGGAGAAGTGGTCCACGAGGACCGTCTTCCAGCCCGTGGCGGCGAACGGCGCCGGGAACGGCGTGGTGTTGCAGCGTGGCGTGCCGCGGTTGGCGCCGCCGCAGCTGCCCTGGGCCACGGCGCGGCCGAACGGCGTGGCGGCCACGGCGCCGACGCCCAGCATCTGGAGGAGGGTGCGTCGGGAGATGCGGCCGCGGTCGAAGTCGTCGAAGATGCGGGTCAGGGCGTCGGACATGCGGGGGCTCCGGTGCGGTACGACGGTGGGTGGGGATCCGGGGGAGTTCCGGGCAGGAGAGTATGCCGCTGATTCATACGATGCGGCAAGCCGGAACGCTCAGCGCGGCGCGACGTGCCCGTCCAGTTGTACGCCCGCCGTTCTCTGTCGCGGCCCGGAATGTCACGGCGCTGTAAGGCAGCCCCGTTACAGTTCCGCCCGTGACGGACCGACGCGCAGGTCAACTTCCCGAACCTCCCCGCTGGCAGTGGCCGGCCATGGCCCTGCTGTACGTGCTCACCGCCGTGCTCGTCACCATCCAGCGAGGCGACGAAAAGGCCCCGCACACCACGTTCCGGATTTTCCGGTGGTCCTTCCGGCACCTCGTCGCCGGTCGCGACCTGTACGCCTACTATCCCCGGCTTCAGGGCGCGGGCATCCACGACCTCTTCAAGTACAGTCCCACCGGGGCGTTCCTCTTTGCCCCGTTCTCGGTACTTCCGTTCCGGGGGGCGCTGCTGGTGTGGTCGGCCCTGGGCGCGTTGTCGCTCCTCTATGCGTTCGACGTCCTGCTCCCCCGGCGCGACGCCATCGTGGCCGCGGCCCTGCTGTGGCCGGACCTGCTCGCGTCCCTCCAGTCGTGTTCGAGCAACGCCTTCGTGGCCGCGCTGATCGTCGCGGCCTTCGTCAACTTCGAGCGACAACGGCAGGCGAACGCCGCCGCCGCGATCGTCACGGGCGCGGCCATCAAGCTCTTTCCGCTCGCGGCCCTGAGTCTCGCCGTCGTCCATCCGCGACAGCGGCGCTTTGCGGCGTGGTTCGTGCTGGTCGGCCTGATCGCCGTGCTGGTGCCGCTGCTCGTCACGGACGTGCCGCACCTGCTCCAGCAGTATCGGTCGTGGATGGTGGTGGAACAGTATGACGCGTCCGACCTCGCCTTCGGCGAATCGCTGATGCATCTCGTCCGGACCTGGGTGGGCGGCGCATGGCCGAACTGGCCGATGCAGGTCGTGGGCACGCTGGTGCTGCTCGCGCCGTTGGCCATCCGTCGCAACCAGGCCAACGATCCGGGGTTCCGGCTCCAGCTCCTGGCATCGATCCTGATGTACGTGGTGCTGTTCAATCACCAGGCCGAGCACCAGTCGTTCGTGATTTCCTCGTTTGGCGTTGCGCTCTGGTGCACGGCGTCGCCGTCGCGCGCCGTACCCCGGGCGGGGCGGTACGCGCTGGCGCTGCTCGCCGTGTCCGGGCTCGGGCCCGCCCCGCTAGCGGCCGTGTGGCTCCTGACGCAACTGGAGCTGGCTGGATGGACCGCCCTTGCCGGCCGAACCGCGGGCGGAGGTCCTGCGAGCGTCCCGGCGTATGCGGGGACGCCGGCGTCGCCGACCTCCTCCTAGTCGCGCACTTGGCGGCGTCCGCGCGTGAACGCGGGACGTCGCATGCGACGGCCGGTGCGCCGCGGGTTTTAGCGGGTTCTTAGCGCAGCGACGCCTCCCGTCCACCCGCCTCGCGCGGCGATGCTTCCGCGTGCTTACACGCGCCTTCCCCCTCGGCGCCTTGCTGTTCGGCGCCATCGCCCTGCTGTCCATGCCCGCAAATCCCGTGCTGGCCCAGCGCCCCGACCTCGCGGAGGCCGTCGCGACGGCGCTGCGCGCGAACCCGGACATCCTGCTCGCCCGCCTGCGCGTGGATTCGTCCCGCGCCGAACGCACGATTGCCGGCGCGATTCCGGCATTCACGGCGAGCAGCATTCCGCAGGTGCCGTGGCAGTACGCCCTCTCCGCGCCGCTCGACATCGGCCCGCAGCGCTGGCTCCGGACGCACGCGGCCGCGAGGGGCGTGGTGGCGACCGAAGCCGACGCGGCAGACGTGCGCCGCGACGTGGTGTTTGCCGTGCGGACGGCGTTCGTCGACGTCCTCCTGGCGGAGTCGTTGCGCGCGCTGGCCGTGGAGGAGCGCGACCTGCTGCAGCAGGTGCTGGCCGCCGATTCCGCGCGGCAGCGCGCCGGCGACGTCCCGGCGCGCGACGTGGTGCGGGCGGAGGTCGAGTTTTCCCGCGCCGACGCCGCGGCCACGCGCGCGGCCACGCAACTGCACCAGGCGCGGCTCGCCCTCCAGCTGCTGATGGGCCGCGCCGATCCCGATACCGCGTTCACCATTCGCGGCGACCTCGAATTCCGTCCCGTCACACTGCCGGATTCGCTGCTCACCCTGGCGTACGCGGCGCGGCCGGACGTGCGAGCCGCGGACGCGCGCATCGAGGCAAGCCGCTCGCTCGGCACCCTGGCCGCGGCGGCGCTCGTGCCGACGCCCGTTGCCACGCTCGTGCACCAGGACGGCGCGCCGTTTCAGAATGGATCCACCTACGCACTCGGCCTCGGCCTGCAGCTGCCCCTGCTGTACTGGAACCAGGGGGAGCGGGAGCGGAGCCGCGCCGGGCTGGAGGCAGCGCAAGTCGTGGCGCGGCAGGCGCGAGCCCGTGTGGCCACCGACGTTGCCGCCGCCCTGGACGGCTACCGCCAGGCGCGGGCGCTCGCCGAGCGCTACCACGACGGGCTCGTCACGCGGGCGGCCGAGGGGCTTGCCGCGTCGCGCTACGCGTACGACGCCGGGGCGGCGTCGTTCCTCGATCTTATCGACGCGATCCGCACACATGCGGCCGTCCGCGCCGACGACGTGACGGCCCGACACGACTACTGGGTGGCCGTCTTTGCGCTCGAACACGCGTCGAGCGTGGAGTTCCAGCCATGACCGCGAATCGGTGGGCGGGGTTTGCCGCGGCCGCGGTTCTCCTGGCTGGCGGCGCATGCCGCCGTACCAGCGACAATGCGACGGAAGCCGAGCCACGAATCGAGGGCGACCAGCTGGTGATGCCGCCCGGGAGCCCGCGACTGGCCGGCGTGGTCACCGAGGCGGCGACGGTAGGCGCCCCGGACTCACTCACGGTGCCCGGGCGGCTTGCGTGGGACGAGGACGCGACGGTACGGGTGTTCGCCCCGTTCGCTGGCCGGGTAACGTCGGTGGTGGCCGACGTCGGGCACCGCGTGCGCGCCGGCGACACGCTCGCGCTTATCTCGTCCCCCGACTTTGGCCAGGCGCAGGCCGACGCCCGCCGCGCCGTGACGGACTTCGCCCTCGCCGAGCGCACGTCGGCGCGCACCCACG
>JAYEKC010000662.1:0-6834 GCA_034716715.1 Gemmatimonadota bacterium
ACGGCCCGGACGGCGGCACGTACGAACGCCTGCTGAAGGGCGTCGACTACCGCTATTGCAAGGGATGCCTCCGCTGCGTGGAATCGTGCCCGCCGGGCGCGCTCACCAGGGAGACCGAAACTCCCGGGCTCGCGGACCGGCTCCGCGTGCCGCTCTTCCCCGGCATCATCGCCTAGGCGGTCCACATGACGACCACGACCCTGCCCGTCACCGACCAGCCGCCAACGCGGCGCATACGCCAGAAGCTCGATTTCCGCAGCGGCAACGAGGCCGCCGCGCTCGCCGCGCGCGACATCGGATACCACGTGATGGGCTACTTCCCCATTACGCCGTCCACCGAGGTTGCCGAGAACCTGTCGAAGATGCAGGCCGACGGCCTGCACGAGATCTCGATGATCGCCGGCGACGGCGAGCACGGCGCGGCGGGCATCTGCTACGGCGCCGCGCTCGGCGGCGGCCGCGTGCTGAACGCCACCAGCTCGCAGGGCCTGTTGTTCTCGCTCGAGCAGCTGCCGGTGCAGGCCGGCACGCGCGTGCCGATGGTGCTCAACGTGGCCGCGCGCACGGTCTCCGGCCCGCTCGACATCCGTGGCGACCACTCGGACGTGTACTTCGCCCTCAACACGGGCTGGGTGATCCTCTGCGCGCGCGACCCGCAGGCCGTGTACGACCTCAACTTCGCCGCCATCCGCATCGGCGAGCACCCCGACGTGCGGCTGCCGGTGATGGTGGTGTACGACGGCTTCTTCACCAGCCACCAGAAGCGGCGCATCGAGGTGTTCGACGACGCGCGCGCGGTCAAGGCCTTCCTTGGCACGCGTCCCGACTTCCCGACGCCGTTCGACTGGCAGCACCCGAAGACGTTCGGGCCGTACATGAACGACCCCGACCTCATCAACAACAAGGTCCAGCTCTCGCGCGCGATGGACGCGGCGCGCCGGGTGATCCCGGAGGTGCTGGCGGAGCTCGAGGCGGCCACCGGGCGCTCGTATCCGGTGCTCGACGCGTACCGGATGGGCGACGCCGACACGGCCGTGGTGCTCCTCAACTCGGCGGCGGAGACGGCCAAGGAGACGGCCGACGAGCTGCGGAACGAGGGCAAGGCGGTTGGCGTGCTCTCGCCCAACGTGCTGCGGCCGTTCCCCGCCAACGAGTTTCGCGACGCCCTGCGCCACGTGTCCGGCGTGACGGTGGGCGACCGCGCCGACTCGTACGGCGCCGACGGCGGCAACCTCTCGCTGGAGGTGCGCGCGGCGCTCCAGGTGGACTGGAGCAACCGCACGCGTGTCGTATCGCGCGTGTACGGCCTTGGCGGCAAGGACTTCCATGGATCCGACGCCAGGCAGTTCTTCGCGCTGGCCGAAGCCGCGGCCGGCATCGACGACGACGTGGTGCCGTTCGCGTACCACGGCGCGACGCCGGGCGACCCGCACCGCAAGCCGCTTCCCGGCCTGCCCCCGATCCTCGCCGCGGAGACCGGCGGGATGGCGCACGTCACGCGGGATCCCGCGACACACCGCTTGCACGTGGAACTCGAGCCGATGTGGAAGATGACGGAGGTACCCAGCCGGATCGCGCCCGGGCACGGCGCGTGCCCCGGCTGCGGGTTCTTCCCGACGTTCCACCAGATCAGCCGCGTGCTCGAGGGCGACGTCGTGGTGCTCTACCAGACGGGATGCGCGATGGTCGTGACGACCGGCTACCCCAATACGGCGCACCGCATCAACTACGTCCACAACCTCTTCCAGAACGGGGCCGCCACGCTTTCGGGACTCGTGGAGATGTGCCACGAGCGCGTGCGACGCGGCGAGCTCCCGCAGGGCCAGGACCCGACCTTCGTGATGATCTCCGGTGACGGCGGGATGGACATCGGGATGGGGCCGGCACTCGGCACCGCGCACCGCAACCACCGCATGATGATCCTCGAGTACGACAACCAGGGCTACATGAACACGGGCGCCCAACTGTCGTACTCCACGCCCGAGGGGCACCGCACGTCCACGAGCGAGGTGGGGCGGGCGGCGCCCGGCAAGCGGTACCACCACAAGGACACCGCCCAGATCTTCGCCGCCGCGCACCTGCCCTACGTGTTCACGGCCAGCGAGGGCTACCCCGAGGACCTGATGCGGAAGGTGGCCAAGGCGCAATGGTACGCCCGCCACGAGGGCCTCGTGTACGGGAAGATCCTCAGCTTCTGCCCGCTCAACTGGCGCACCACGGACGATGCGGCCGAAGGCGTGCTCCAGGCCGCGATCGACAGCTGCTTCTTCCCGCTGTACGAGGTGGAGCACGGGCACACCAACCTCACGTACGACCCGGAGGCCGCCGACCGCCGCGTGCCGGTGACCGACTGGCTGAAGCTGATGGGCAAGACGAAGCACCTGCTGAAGGCCGACCGGGCGCCGGTGGTGACGGCCATCCAGGACGAGGTGGACCGGCGCTGGCGGCGCATCCGCGCGATGCACGAGCACCCGGAGCTCTAGCCATGACGCGCATCATCGAAACCCGGCAGCTCACCCCGGTCACGAAGCTCTTCCGGCTCGACGCGCCGCTCATTGCGCGGTCTGCCCGGCCGGGACAGTTCGTCATGCTCCGCGTTCGCGAAGGCGGCGAGCGCATCCCGGTGACCATCGCCGACTACGACCGCGAGGGCGGCGTGCTCACGATCGTGGTGCAGGAAGTGGGCGCCACCACGAAGCGCATCTGCGCCCTGGGCCCGGGCGATGACATCATGGACGTGGCCGGCCCGATGGGGAGCGAGATCGTGGCGCCGCCCGGCGCGCACGTCTGCGGCGTGGGCGGCGGCTTCGGCTCGGCCGCCCTGCTCTGCCTGCTGCGCGAGCTCAAGGCCGCCGGCCACCACACGACCGCAGTGTTGGGGGCGCGGAACAAGGACCTCGTCATCCTCGCTGACGACCTGCGCGAGGTGTGCGACGTCGTGGAGGTGTGCACTGACGACGGATCCGCGGGCTTCAAGGGTTTCGTGACGCAGCGCCTCGCGCAGCTCATTGCCGCGGGCCCGCCCGCCGCGCCGGACTTCGTGGTGGCCATCGGGCCGATGGCGATGATGCGCGCCGTGGCCGACACCACGCGCTCACCCAAGGTGAAGACGCTCGTCTCGATGGACCCGCTGATGGTGGACGGCACCGGCATGTGCGGCGGCTGCCGCGTGATGGTGGGCGGCAAGCCGCAGTTCGCGTGCGTGGACGGCCCCTGCTTCGACGCCCACGAGGTGGACTTCGCGGTCGCGATGCGCCGCAACAAGGCGTACGTGAAGGAGGAAGCGGAAGCGCTCGAGCGCGTCGCGTGCGCGACGCACGGAGGTTGAGCGATGCCGGTCAAGCGATTCGACAAGACGCCGATGCCAGTGCAGCCCCCCGACATCCGCACCCGCAACTTCGTCGAGGTCAACGCGGGGTACACGCCGGCGCACGCGAAGTTCGAGGCCGAGCGCTGCCTGCGCTGCCAGGACCCCGTGTGCATCGACGGGTGCCCGGTGCGCATCCCCATCCCCGACTTCATGCACGCCGTGGTGAACGACGACTTGGCGGAGGCCGCGCGCCTCCTCCGCTCGGCGAACCCGCTGGCCGCCATCTGCGGCCGCGTCTGCCCGCAGGAGCTGCAGTGCGAGTCGCGCTGCGTGATGGGCGAGCGGTTCCGCCCCGTGGCCATCGGCAACCTCGAACGCTTCGTCGCCGACTGGGGACGCACGCAGCCGGCGGCGGCCACGAAGAGGATCACGCAGAAGGAGAAGGTCGCGGTGATCGGCGCGGGGCCGTCCGGCCTCGTGTGCGCCGGCGAGCTCGCGCAGCGCGGCTACGCGGTGACCGTGTTCGAGGCGCTCCACGCGCCGGGCGGCGTGCTCCGCTATGGGATTCCCGAGTTCCGCCTGCCCAAGTCCGTGCTGGACTGGGAAATCAACGGGCTGAAGGAGTCCGGCGTCGACATCCAGTGCAACGTCATCATCGGCCGCACGCTCAAGCTCGACGACCTCTTCACCGAACACGGCTTTGCGGCCGTCTTCATCGGCACCGGCGCGGGCCTGCCACAGTTCCTCGGCATTCCCGGCGAGAGCTTGAACGGCGTGTACTCGGCCAATGAGTTCCTCACGCGCGTGAACCTGATGCGGGCGTACGACTTTCCCGAGGCCGATACGCCCGTGCGTGTGGGCAAGCGCGTCGCGGTGATCGGCGCGGGCAACACGGCGATGGACGCGGTCCGCACGGCGATGCGGATGGGGGCCGAACACGCCATGATCGTCTACCGCCGTACCGAGAATGAGATGAGCGCGCGCATGGAGGAGTACCACCACGCGAAGGAGGAGGGGATCGAGTTCCACTGGCTCACCAACCCGCTCGCGGTGCTCGACGACGGTGACGGCTGGGTGGGCGGCATGAAGTGCCAGCGGATGGCACTCGGCAAGCCCGACGCGTCGGGGCGGCGGCGCCCCGTGCCGGTTCCCGGCTCGGAGTTCGTCCTCGACGTGGACAACGTGATCCTCGCGCTCGGCACCACGCCGAACCCGATGCTCACGCGCACCACCGCCGGGCTCTCGGTGAACGAGCACGGCTGCATCACGGCCGACGAGGCCACGGGGCTCACGTCCAAGCCGCTCACGTTCGCCGGCGGCGACGCCGTGACGGGTGCGGCGACGGTGATCCTCGCGGCCGGCGCGGGCAAGCGGGCGGCTTACGCCATTGACGAAGCGCTGAAGGCACGCCGCGCGGCGGCGTAGGAGGTCCGGCATGGCGCAATTCGAGATCGTCCGACGGGAGGACTTCTCGGACGTGACGTACCTGCTCGAGGTGCGGCACCCGCTGATGGCCAAGGCGGCGCGCGCCGGCCAGTTCGTGATCGTGATGCTGAACGCGACGGGCGAGCGCATCCCGCTCACCATCGCCGACGTGGACCGCTCGCACGGCACCATCACCCTCGTCATCCAGGCCGTAGGCAAGACCACCCGGCAGATGCAGCAGGAGTGCCAGGCGGGCATGGCGCTGCACGCGGTGACCGGGCCGATGGGTATCCCGAGCACGATCGGCTCGGCGAGGAAGGTCGTGTGCGTGGGCGGCGGCCTCGGCGTGGCGCCGGTGTTCCCCCACGCCCGCGCCTACCATGAGAAGGGCGCCTACGTGATCGGCGTCGTCGGCTTCCGGACCAAGTCGCTCATCTTCTGGGACGACAAGTTCCGCTCCGTGTGCGACGAGTTCATCGTGTGCACGGACGACGGCAGCGCCGGCATCAGAGGAACGGTCACGGCCGGCATCGCGCAGGCGCTGGCTGCGCACGCGGACATCGGCGAGGTGGTCGCGATCGGGCCGCCCGTGATGATGCGCGCCTGCGCGGAAGCCACGCGCGCCAGCGGCATCAAGACGATGGTGAGCCTCAACCCGCTGATGGTGGACGGCACCGGGATGTGCGGCGGCTGTCGCGTGAAGGTGGGCGGCCAGGTGCGGTTTGCCTGCGTGGATGGGCCCGACTTCGACGGCCACCAGGTGGATTTCGACGACCTGAACATGCGGCTGAAGCGGTTCGCCCTGCAGGAGCGCACGGCTGCCGAGCGCTGGTCGGACTCGTGCCGCATGACGAACGTGCCGCAGGCCGTGCCGTCGGACGACTGGGAAACTCCCGACCTCGTCGACTCGGTGAAGGGTGGATAAGGAGGAACGGCAATGGCGACGGCGAAGAAGCGCACGATCCGGACGATTCCCCAGTCGCGCACGCCGATGCGCGAGCAGCCACCCGAGGAGCGGAAGCGGAACTTCGCCGAGGTGGCCTGCGGGTTCACCGCCGACGAGGCGCAGCGCGAGTCCGAGCGCTGCCTGCTGTGCCCCGACCAGCCGTGCGTGCGCGGCTGCCCCGTGGGCATCGACATCCCCGGCTTCATCGCGAAGATCGGCGAGAAGGACATCCGCGGCGCGCACGAGGTCATCAGCCACACGAGCCTCCTCCCCGCGATCTGCGGACGCGTCTGCCCGCAGGAGAATCAGTGCGAGGGCGTTTGCACGGTGGGCGAGTCGCTCGAGGCCGTCGCGATCGGGCGCCTCGAGCGCTGGGTGGGCGACCAGGCCATCGTGAATGACTGGGGCACGGTGCCGTACATCGAGCCGACCCCGTTCAAGGTCGGGATCGTCGGGTCCGGGCCCGCCGGCCTCGCCTGCGCCGCCGACATGGCCAAGGCCGGCTGCGACGTCACCGTGTTCGAGGCCTTCCACGTCACGGGCGGCGTTCTACGCTACGGCATCCCGGACTTCCGCCTGCCCAACGAGGTGGTGGAGGCCGAGGTGGAGAAGGTCGCGGCGCTGGGGGTGAGATTCGAGTGCAACACGCTCGTAGGCCGCCTCTTCACCATCGAGCAGATGCTCGACGAGCTCGGCTACGAGGCGGTCTTCGTCGGCACCGGCGCCGGCTACCCGGCGATGCTCGGCGTGCCCGGCGACTCCCTCAACGGCGTGCTGTCGGCGAACGAGCTGCTGACGCGCTGCAACCTGATGCGCGCCAAGGACCCGGCCTACGACACGCCACTCCCCATCGGCAGGCACGTGGCCGTGGTGGGCGCGGGCAACACGGCGATGGACGCGATGCGCGTCTGCGTGCGGCTCGGCGCAGAGCAGGTGTCGTGCATCTACCGCCGGTCCCGCACGGAATGCCCCGCCCGCGCCGAGGAACTGCACCACGCCGAGGAGGAGGGAGTGGTGTTCCACTGGCTCACGAACCCCGTGGAAGTGCTCGACGACGGCAAGGGCGGCGTGCGGGCCATCCGGTGCGTGCGGATGGAACTCGGCGAACCCGACGCCTCCGGCCGCCGGCGCCCCGTGCCGGTGCCGGGAAGCG
>JAYEKC010000663.1:0-6820 GCA_034716715.1 Gemmatimonadota bacterium
CGCTGGATCGGCGCGCGCGACGCCTGCGCGTCGCGCATCAGGCGCACGATCTGTGCGAGGACGCTGTCCTCGCCGAGCGCCTCCGCGCGGTAACGAAGCGCGCCGGCGCCGTTCATCGTGCCGCCGATCACGCGGTCGCCGGCGCCCTTCCGCACCGGCATGGACTCGCCGGTGAGCATGCTCTCGTTCACCGCCGACGTCCCGGACTCCACCACGCCGTCCACGGCGATCCGCTCGCCCGGACGCACGACCACGAGGTCGCCGGCCGTCACGGCCTCGACGGGCACGTCCATTTCGACGCCCCCGCGCAGCACGCGCGCGGTCTTCGGCTGCAGGTCGGCCAGCGCGCGCAGCGCGGCGGCGGTGTTCCGTTTGGCGCGCGCCTCGAACGCGTTGCCCGTCAGGATCAGCGCGATGATGATGATCACGGCCTCGTAGTACACGTCGGGCTGCACCCCCGCCCGCGTGAACAGGCCCGGCGTGACGGTCGCGATCGCCGAGTAGAGGAATGCCGCACCCGTGCCCACCGCGATGAGCGTGTTCATGTCCGACGTGCCGTGCCGGAACGCGGCCCAGGCCCGCACGTAGAAGTGCCGCCCGGCCCACGCCATCACCACGAGCGTGACGAACAGCATGCCCCACGCCACGACCGGCGCGGGAATGGCGTACACCCAGGGGAGCGTGGCGCGCACCAGCGGGTCGAGCGTGTGCATCACCCAGCGGATCACCGGGTCGGCCATGCCCACGCCGCCACCCGCCATTCCTCCCGCCATCAGGGGCATCGAGAGCACCATCGCCCCGGCCCCGGCCACGCCGGTGGCGATCGCCTTCCGGCGGAGGCTCTCGAACTCTTCCACCACCGCCCGGTCGCGGGCTTCCTGCTCCTCGAACGCCGTCCGGTCGGGCGACGCCAGTTCGGCGCCGTATCCCGTGTCACGGATGGCGTCCACCAGGCGGTCGGGCGACACGGCCGCCGGATCATAGGTGACGGTCGCCGTGTTCATCAGGAGGCTCACGGTGGCGTCCGCCACGCCGGGCTGCTTCTGCAGCGTACGCTGCACCCGGGCCTGGCATGCCGCGCAGGTCATCCCCGTGACGGGGATCCGGATGCTCGCGGGCGCCGGTGTCGCCGTCACGCCGACTCCACCACCTGGTATCCCTGATCCTCCACCGCGTCCCGGATGCGGTCGAGTGGCGTCGCGGCGGGGTCGAACCGTACCGTCGCCGAGCCGATCTCCACCTTGTCCACCTCGACGCCGGGCAGGGCGCCGAGCGCCTTCGACACCGCGTGCACGCAGTGCCCGCAGCTCATCCCATCGATTCGCATCGTCATTGTCGTCATGGCCACCTCCGTACTCAGCGAATCTACATACCCCCCTCCCCTATTTCAACCTTACCGGTTGGAGGGGAATTCCTGACGGGACCGGCCCAGACGCGCCATACTATCCGCGCATGACGCCTCCAATGCGGCCGCCGGCCCAGGCCCCCAGCCACCGGGAGGCCGCGTGACCGCGTCCGGCAGCCGCGGCCTCGCCACCCTCATGGCCCCGAGGTCGGTCGCCGTGATCGGCGCGTCGCGGCGCTCCAACACGATCGGCCACCAGATCGTCCACAACCTGCTCACCGACGGCTTCACCGGCGTGGTGCACGCCGTGAACCCGAAGGGCGGCGCCATCTGCGGGCTCCCGGCCTATCCCGCCATCGGCGACATCCCGGGAGGCGTGGACCTCGCGGTCATCGTCGTACCCTACTCGCATGTGCAGGGCGTAGCCGAGCAGGTGTGCGCGGCGGGCACCAAGGCCGTGGTGGTCATCTCGGCGGGGTTCGCTGAGGTGGGCGGGGCCGGCACCGTGCGCGAGCGGGCGCTCGTGGACCTCTTCCGGCGCCACAACGTCCGGATGGTCGGGCCCAACTGCATGGGCGTGGTGAACGCGGACCCGGCCGTGTCGATGAACGCCACGTTCGCGCGCGTGATGCCGCCCTTCGGGCCGGCCGCGTTCGTGTCGCAGTCGGGCGCACTCGGCCTCAGCATCCTCGACCACGCGCGGGAGTACGGCATCGGCATGTCGCAATTCGTTTCAGTCGGCAACAAGCCCGACGTGAGCGGCAACGACCTGCTCGAGCTGTGGGAGCATAACCCGTCGGTGAAGGTCATCCTGATGTACGTCGAGAGCTTCGGCAACCCGCGGAGGTTCCTCGACATCGCGTCGCGCATCACGAAGGCCAAGCCGATCATCGTGGTGAAGTCCGGGCGGTCGCGGGCCGGCGCGCGCGCCGCCTCGTCGCACACCGGCGCGCTCGCCGCCAGCGACGTCGCCGTGGACGCCCTCCTGGCCCAGGCCGGCGTGATTCGCGCGGCGACGGTGGAGGAGCTCTTCGAGATTGCCAGTGCGTTCAACGTGCGCACCTTGCCGGCGTCGCGGCGCACGGCCGTGCTCACCAACGCCGGCGGCCCCGGCATCCTCGCCGCCGACGCCCTCGACGCGGCCCGGGTGGCGCTGCCCGACCTGGATCCGGCCACAATCCGCGCGCTCACGCCGCTGTTCCCGGAGGAGGCGTCCATCCGGAACCCGCTCGACATGATCGCATCCGCCTCAGCGCCGGCGTACACCACCGCGCTCACGGCACTGCTCGCCGACCCGAACGTGGACGCGGCGATGCCCATCTTCGTGCCGCCGTTCGGCATCCGTCAGGAGGACGTTGCCGAGGCGATCGTCGCCGCGGCGCGCACGAACGAACGCAAGCCGGTGCTCGCGGTGCTGATGGGGCGCGATGGGCTGCCCGCCGGCCGCGCCGACCTGCTCGCGGCCGGCATCCCGACGTTTGTGTTCCCCGAGTCCGCCGCGCTCGCCCTCGCGGCGCTCAACCAGCACGTGGAGTGGGCCGCTCGTCCGCCGCGGGCCCCATCGCCGCTGCCGGTGGACCGCGACCGCGCGGCGGCCATCCTGGCGCGCGCTCGCGCCGAAGGCCGCGAGCGGCTCGACGAGCTCGAGGCGCTCGACCTGTTCGAGTCGTACGGCGTGCGCGTCGCCCGGGCGCGCCTCGTTCGCGACCCCCGTGAGCTCGACGACGCCGGCGCGGCGCTCGGGTTTCCGCTGGTGATGAAGGTCGTCTCACCGGACATCGTCCATAAGTCCGACGTGGGCGGGGTGCGCGTGGGCATCGCGTCGCCAAACGACGCGCGCGCCGCATGGGCGGCGATGCACGACGCCGTGCGCGAACGCGCGCCCAGTGCCCGGATCACCGGCGTGATGCTGCAGCAGATGGTCACCGGCGGTCGGGAGACCATTGTTGGCGTGTCGCGCGAGCCGGGGTTCGGGCCGCTGCTCATGTTCGGCCTCGGCGGACTGTTCGTCGAGGCACTCGGCGACGTCGTGTTCCGGCTGCCGCCCATCGATGAGGCCGAGGCGCACGAGATGCTCCGCGGCATCCGCGGTGCGAAGGTGCTCGACGCCATTCGCGGCCAGCCGGCGGCCCACCGCGCCGCGCTGGCGGACGTCCTGCGGAGGATCGGCCAGCTCGCCGCGGACTTCGGGGAAATCGCCGAGCTCGACGCGAACCCGGTGCTCGCGCTGCCCGACGGGGCGGTAGCGCTCGACGCGCGGGTGCGCCTGGCCTGAACGACTGAGCCCCCGAGGCGTTCGGGGGCTCGAAGAGCGGGCGACCGGACTCGAACCGGCGACGTCCAGCTTGGGAAGCTGGCATTCTACCAACTGAATTACGCCCGCGTCCCACCAAGATAACGCCCCGGCGGAGCCCCCCGCCATCGGCGGCATCCGTCCGCCCGGCGGGCCACGCGACCAAACTGGACCGCGGTCAGGATGGCTCTTCCGGCGCCGCCCGCACGCGGGCCCAGCGCCGGTCGTCCTCCTCGCGCGCGTGCATCACGACGGTCTCGTCGCGCCAGAATCCCGCCGCGCCCGTGACCTCCCCCGCCGCGTTCCGGATCGGCGCCACATGCGACCGGATCCACTGCCCCCCGCCCACCGGCCACACCCAGGTCACCACGTTCCCGGCCAGCGCCTTCTGGTGCTGCTCCCGTTGCGTCACCGCGTCTTCGCTCGACCGCGCGATCACGGCCACGCTCTTTCCGATCAGCGCGCCGGCCCGCTCCGCGCCGCGGCCGCGCACGCTCGTGAAGCAGAGGTCGGCGTCCACCGTGTAGAACCCGCTGTTCAGCGCCTCGAGCACGAGGCCGAGGCGGGCGTCCTGCTCGCGGAGCTGTTCGGCGGCCTCGTTCCGCTCCGTGACGTCGCGAGCCACCACCACCACGGCCGGCCCCTCGTCCACGGTCAGCGGCGCCAGCGTCGCCTCGGTCACGAGCACGCGGCCGTCCTTCGTCCGCACGCGAATCGTCCGCTCCAGCACCGCGCCCGCCCGCGCGGCCCGAAACGCAGCCAGCACCTCGTCCCACTCGTCCGCCGGAAAGAGGGCGGCGTTGGGCAACGTCCGCAGCTCCTCCCACGAATACCCGCTGTACGCCAGCACCGCGTCGTTGGCCTCCACCACCCGGCCCTGTTCGTCCACGACGAGGATCATGTCCGCCGCCGAGTTCACGACCGCCTGGTGCCGCGCTTCGGCATCCACGACGGTGCGCATCACGTGCGTCTGCATCCGTCGCACGAGGAAGACGACGGCGGCGGCGCCGAGCACGGCCGCCGTCAGGTACGCCTCGCGCCCGGTGAGCGGCAGCAGCCCCACCGGTGACGCGACGGGGTCCGGGGTCCGCACGGCAACGAGAAGGAGGGCCGCGTACACGGCGAGCACCAGCACCGCCATGGCCTGGGCGAGGCGCGTCGGGAGCACCACCTGCGCCGAGACGATCACCAGCAGGAACGCCGAGATGCCGAGGATGCGGGCCGCGTCGATGTAGTAGTACGCCGCCCCGAGCATCACCGCGTCCACCGCGAGGGCCACCGCGTACCTGCGGCGGCGCTCGGCGAAGTCGGGCGCCCGGGCGCACCACGGCCCTTCCACCAGCGCCACGCCGAGCCAGACGCCCATCACCCCGTACGCGCGGAGGTCGACGGTGGCGCCGAGCAGGTCGCCGAGGAAGATCGCGCCCGTCATGAAGACGAGCGTCGCGGGATGCCGGCGGGTGGCGCCGGCCATCCACCGCGCGGTGGCCCGCTCGACCAGCGAAAGGCGTTGCGGCGTTTGGTGTTGGCCGGACGGCACGAGCGTAGTGTAGCCGGGTCCGGGCGCCGGGACCATTGACACCAGGTCAGAATGCACGTAGTGTATCGGTACACCGATACACACCATGTTCGACCGCATCGACCCCCGCAGCCCCACCCCGATCTACGCCCAGATCGCCGACCGCGTGCGCGTGGCCGTGGCCGCGGGCGAGCTCGCCGCGGGCGACGCCCTGCCCTCCGTGCGCAGCCTCGCCGCCCGGCTCCGCGTCAACCCCGCGACCGTCGTCCAGGCGTACCGCGACCTCGAGCACGAAGGCCTCGCCGAGATGCGGCAGGGCGCCGGCACGTTCATCACCGCCGTCAATGCCGACCGCCGCGCCCGCGAACGCGCGGCCGCGGCCCGCCGCGTGGTCCGTGACATGCTGGCCAGCGCCGCGAGCCTCGGTATTTCCACCGACGACCTCAAGGCGGCCCTCGGCCAGGAGCTCGACGGAGGGCCACGCCGATGACCCACGCCTGCGCCACCTCACCGGAGTTTCCCCCACATGAGTGACGCGATCCTCACCCGCAACCTTGCCTACCGCGCCGGCAAGGAGTTCGCGATCCGCGACCTGGCAATGACGGTGAAGGCCGGGTCGATCTACGGTTTCCTCGGCCCCAACGGATCGGGCAAGACCACCGTCATCCGGCTGCTGCTGGGCATGCTCCCGGCCGGCGACGGCACGATCACCGTCCTCGGCCACGACATACCGGCCGGCGTGCACCACGCCCTGGCCCGGACGGGCTACGTGCCGGAACGGCTGCACCTCTACCCCACGCTCACGGTGGCGGAAACAGTCCGGTACACGGCGGCGTTCTACCCGGACTGGGACCACGCGCGCGCCGAGGACCTGCGCCGCCAGTTCGGCCTCCGCGCCGAGCAGCCGGTGGAGCGCCTCTCCAAGGGCGAGGCCGGCAAACTGATGATGCTGCTCGCGCTCGCCCACCAGCCGGAACTTCTCGTGCTCGACGAACCCACCGACGGGCTCGACCCGGTGGTGCGGCGCGACGTCCTCAATGCGCTGCTCGAGTACGTGTCGTCGCGGCAGGCCACGGTGCTCATCTCGAGCCATCTCGTGCACGAGCAGGAACGCATCTGCGACCACGTGGGCGTGATGGACGGCGGCCGGCTCGTCGCCGAAATGCCGATGGCGGCGTTCCGGGGCGGCATCAAGCGGCTGCGCGTGGCCCAGGCGCCGCGCGAGGTGGGTGCCACACCCTTCACCACGCTCGCCAGGGGCCTGCAAACCGGCCCCGAGGAGGAATGGGTGGTGCGCGGCTGGCAGGCCGACATGACGCAATGGTTCCGCAGCGTGGGCGGCGAGGTGCGCGAGGTGATCGACCTCGACCTCGAGGAGAGCTTCGTCGAGTTGCTCCGCGCCGCCCGCACCGACCGGCCGGAGGGCCTGAACTGATGCTCCGCGAGATGATCTACACGCAGTGGAAGTGGTCGCGACTCGAGGTCGCGGTGTACTGCGTTGCCGGATTCGTCGCTCCGGTCGTCACGATGAAGGCGATGACGGCGAGGGTCACCACCGGAAGCGACGTGATCCCGATTTCGTCGCTGCTCGACGCCTCCATCGCCACCGGCGGTGTGCTGCTCGTGCTCGGCGCGCTCTGCGCCGTTTCCCTGGCGCTCCGTC
>JAYEKC010000664.1:0-6800 GCA_034716715.1 Gemmatimonadota bacterium
CGTGCGCCGGAGGCGTCCATGCGACCCGCCGGCTCCCCCAAGCACTCGTCATCCGAGGAACAGTCCGCATGGCGTTGAGATCCTCCCTCACCGTCGCCGTGGCGATCCCGGTCGTGGTTGCGACCGCCGCGGCCCAGACCGTCGACCCGGGCAAGGCGGCGAACACGGCCCCCCGAACCGACTACGCCCTCACGAACGCCCGCATCGTGGCGGGCCCCGGCAAGGTCATCGACAAGGGCACGATCGTGATCCGAAACGGCCGCATCGCGGCCGTCGGCGCGAACGTGGCTGTTCCCGCGGGCGTGGTCCAGATGGACCTGGCGGGAAGCTCCGTCTACCCGGGCCTGATCGACGCGGCCACGAGCATCGGGCTGCCAAGCCCGTCGCGCGCGCTTCCCGCGGCGCCAGCGGCGGCAGCCGCAGCCGGTGGCCGTGGCGGGCCCCCGGGCGGTGGCCGCGGCGGCGGTGCGGGGGGTCGGGGAGGCGCGGCCAACGCGCCTGCGCCCCCGGTGGTCCTGCCCGAACTCGACGCCTCGGCGGAGGCCGCCGACATGTTCGAGCCCACGGAAGACCAGCTGAAGGCGTTCCGCACGTCGGGCGTCACCACGGTCGGCCTCGTATTCAACGGCGGCATCTTCCCGGGCCGCGTGGGCGCGGCGCTGACGTCGCCGGCCACCGAGACCAACATCAACCTGCGCCCGTCGGCGGGGCAGGTGGTGGCCTTCGGGACCAACCGTGACGCCTATCCGCGCACCGGCATCGGTTCCGTGGCGTTCATCCGCCAGTCGTACCTCGACGCCGAGTATGAGGCGCGCCTCGACAGCGCGATGAGGAAGGGCATCCCGGGCGCGCCGCGCCCGTCGAACGACCCGTTCACGCGCGCGCTCGTCCCGGCGGCCACGAACGAGATGCCGTCGTGGTTCCTCGCCGAGCGTGAGCGCGAGATCTCGCGCGTGGCCGACATCTCCACCGAGATGATGCTCAAGAACCCGGTGGTGGTGGGCGCGCAGGAAGGCTGGCGCGCGATCGGCAACCTCAAGCGCGCCGGCGCGACGGCCGTCGTGAGCCTGCAGTTCCCGACCGTCGAGTCCATCACGGGCCGCGCGTTCCTCGCGGTGGGCAACGGCAAGACGGGCGAGGCCCCGGCGCCGACCGCGGCCGACACGGCCGAGGTGCGGGGCAACGCCGCCGCGCTCGTCAAGGCCGGCGTCCCGGTGGCGCTCGCGTCGTTCGGCTCGGAAGGCGCCTACAACTTCCGCGACCGCATCCGCATGGCGATGGCCGCCGGCCTTGGCGCCGACGACGCGCTCAAGGCCGCGACGGTGACGCCCGCGCAGCTCCTCGGCGTCTCCTCGTCGGTCGGCACGATTGAGGTCGGCAAGCTCGCCAACCTGCTGGTGGTCTCCGGCAACGACCTGTTCGCCGCGCAGAACCCCATCAAGCAGGTCTTCATCGAAGGCCGCATCTACTAACCGTGAGATCCCCCATGCGCATCCACAGCAGACCGGCGGCCGCCTCCCTGGCGCTGGCCGGCGTCGCGTACGCCGCGCTCACCGCGGCGCCGCTTGCCGCCCAGGACCTCGCGATCCGCAACGCGACGGTCATCACCATCGCCAACGGCGACATCGAGGGCGCCACCGTCCTCGTGCGGAACGGCAAGATCACCGCCGTCGGCAAGAACGTCACGATTCCCGCGGGCGTGAAGGTCATCGACGGCACGGGCAAGTTCGTGATGCCCGGCGTCATTGACGCCCACTCGCACGCGGCCCTCGAGAACGGCATCAACGAGGGCTCCGAGTCGGTGACGCCCGAGGTGCAGGTGCAGCTCAAGAACGACGACCCGGTGATCTACCGCGCGCTGGCCGGCGGCGTCACCGCCGCGCTGCTGCTCCACGGCAGCGCGAACACGATCGGCGGCCAGGCCCGCATCATCAAGATGAAGTGGGGCGTGCCGGCCGAGTCGATGTACTTCAAGGGCGCCTCCCGCATCGTGAAGTTCGCCCTCGGCGAGAACGTCACCCAGGCCAACTCCAGCACGCCCATCGACCAGCGCCGGTTCCCGGCCACGCGCATGGGCGTCGAGTTCCTCGTGCAGTACTGGTTCAACAAGGCCAAGGACTACAAGAAGGAGTGGGACGACTACAACGCGGCGGTGAAGGCGAAGGACCCGAACGCGATCAAGCCGCGGCGCGACCTGCGCCTCGAGGCGCTGGTGGACATCCTCAACGGCGACCTCAAGGTCCACTCGCACAGCTACCGCGGCGACGAGATCCTGATGCTCATCCGCGTGGCCGACGAGAACGGCTTCAAGGTGAACACGTTCCAGCACGTGCTCGAGGGCTACAAGGTGGCCGACGAGATCGCGAAGCACGGCGCGATGGCGTCCACCTTCGCCGACATGTGGGCGTACAAGGAGGAGGCGTATGACGCCACGCCTTACAACATGGCCCTGATGACCCAGCGCGGCGTGGTGACGTCGGTCAACTCCGACTCCGACGAGCGCATCCGCCGCCTGTACCAGGAGGCCGGCATCGGCGTGCGCTACGGCAACATGCCGGTGAACGAGGCGCTGAAGATGGTGACGCTCAACCCCGCCAGGCAGCTCGGCGTGGACAAGTACATCGGTACGCTCGAGCCGGGCAAGGACGGCGACATGGCCGTGTTCTCGGCGCATCCGTTCGCGCCGGACGCGATGGTCGAGTACACGATCATCGACGGCCGCGTGTACTTCGACCGTTCGATGGCCACCACGCTGCGCAAGGTCGCGGAGCAGGGCCCGGGAGGGAGCCGCTGATGAAGCCGAACCGACTTGCGGCGGCGATCGCCGTCGCCGCCCTCACCTCGCTCAGCGCCGCACGATCCGCCGCGGGCGCCCAGGCCACGCCCGGCGAGGACGGCACCTACCTCATCAAGGGCGGCACCGTCATCAGCCCGGACGGGCAGAAGACGCTGGCCAACGTCCTCGTGCGCAACAACCGCATCGCCCAGGTGGGCCCGAACGTCACGGCCGCCGACG
This sequence comes from Gemmatimonadota bacterium, assembly GCA_034716715.1. Lineage (GTDB taxonomy): Bacteria > Gemmatimonadota > Gemmatimonadetes > Gemmatimonadales > Gemmatimonadaceae > Fen-1231. Next base: position 3,017 of record JAYEKC010000664.1, read on the forward strand.
CGAAGGTGGTGGACGCGACCGGCAAGTTCATCTATCCGGGAATGATCGACGCCAACACCGGCATCGGCCTGTCCGAGATCGGCAGCGTCCAGACGACGAACTTCCGCAGCGAGATGGGGCAGTTCAATCCGCAGCTGAAGGCCCTCGTGGGGCTACAGGTGGAGAGCGAACTCCTCGGCGTGACGCGCGCGAACGGCGTCACCGCCGTGGTCACGACCCCCACCGGCGGCGCCATCGCGGGCCAGGCGACGCTCATCAACACCGCCGGCTGGACGTGGGAGGACCTCGCGGTCACCCGCGACGCCGGCATCGTGTTCAACCTGCCGAGCGTGAATGGCGGCGGGCGTGGCGGCCGCGGGGGTGGTGGCGGCGGCCGCGGGCGCGGTGGCGCGGCGGTGGACCCGGTGCAGCTGATGGCCGACTTCAACGAGTTCATGCAGAACTCGAAGACGTACGACCAGGGACGCGCGGCCGGCTCCACGAAGCTCGACCTCATCTACGAGGCGATGCGGCCGCTGTTCGCAAAGAAGATCCCCGCGCTCGTGAACGCGAACACCGAGCAGCAGATCAAGGACGCCGTGGCGTTCGGCGACAAGTGGGGCGTCCGCGTGGTCGTCATGGGCGGCAAGGAGGGCTGGAAGGTCCGCAAGCTCCTCGCTGACAAGCAGGTCCCCGTGGTGCTCGGTTCCATCGAGCAGGCGCCCGAGGACAACGAGCCGTACGACGAGATCTACGCCAACCCCGGGCTCCTCTACGACGCGGGCGTGAAGATCGCGTTCTCGACGGGCCAGGGCTCCAACTCCCGCCACGTGGCGTTCCACGCCGCGCTCGCCATTGCCTACGGCCTCAAGCCCGAAGGCGCGCTCAAGGCGCTGACCATCTGGCCGGCCGAGATCTTCGGCGCGGACAAGGAGATCGGGTCGGTGACGCCCGGAAAGCTCGCCAACTTCTTCATCACCTCGGGCGACGCGTTCGACCTGCGCACGCAGGTGGCGGGCGTGTTCATCAAGGGACGCGAAGTGCCGCCCGACGACCGGTCGAACCGGCTGTACCTCAAGTACAAGAACCGGCCGCTGCCGCGCATCACGCCGTAGCGCGGCGTACCGGCCGCACGCGGAATGGCCGCGCCCACCCGGGCGCGGCTATTTCGTCTTCGGCGGGAAGTGGAACACGCGCGCCGCGTTGTCGTGGAACACGGCCTGCCAGTGCTCCGGCGGGATCGCGCGCTTGAACGCCTCCACGTAGGGCTTCATCTCGGTGAGCGGCCAGTCGGTGCCGAACATCAGCTTCGTGGGGTCCTCGAGGTAGCCGAAGATCCACGACACCGGCTTCACCAGGTAGGTGTCCACCTGGCCGGGCGCCTTCTTCGACAGGTCGCCGACGAGGAACGCCGAGCCGTCGAGGTACACGTTCGGGTTCTTGTAGGCCACCTCGGCCGCCGACTCGATCCACGGGTTGCCCGCGTGGGCGATGACGAAGGTGACCTTGGGGTGGTCCACCGCCACCTCGTCGATCGTGAGCGGATCCGCGTACTTGAGCTTGCCGGTCGTGGAGTACGTGTCGCCCGTATGGAACACCACGGGGACGTCGTACTTCTGCGCGAGCGCGTACGCCGCCTCATATGCCTTGTCGTACGCCCACTGGTGCACGTAGCCCAGGTAGATCTTGATGCAGCCGTACTTGCCCGACTTGAGGCCGTCCTCGATGCGGGCCACGTCCACCTTCGCGCCGTTGCCCGCGCACGAGATGACGTTGTGCGCGCGGAGGTCGGCGTAGCCGCCGCCGTCTTGCTGCGTGTGGACCACCGCGCCCACCACGCCGGCCTCCTTCATCTCGCGGAAGTACTCTGCCTCCGTTACGGGGATGCCGCTGGAGCGCTCCGACTTGCCGGTGAAGTCGGTGTGCGTGTGGGCGTCGATGATCGCGAGGGCCGTCGTATCGGGTGCGATGGCGGCCGTGCGCGTCCCGGGCGCGCGCGTCTCGGGCGCGCGCGTCTCGCACGCCGCGAGCCACGCGGCGAGTCCCGCGGCGGATGCGAAACGGAGTGCAGCACGCGGCATCGACCCTCCAGGTGATTCGCGAGAGGTATCCCGACCGGGCCGTGCGTGTCAAATTGCGGGGTCTCCCCAACGGATTTCCCCCATGGCCTACCCCCAAGGCTCGATGTCATTGTTGCGGGCTCGATTCGCGCCCGCGCTCGCCGCCGCGGCGCTCGCCGTTTCCGCCTGTCGCGGGCGCGACGCGCCGTCGGCGGTGCAGATCCTGACCAGCCCCGCCGGCCCGGGCGCCGGCGAGTCGAACCTCACCGTGGGCGGCGACGGCAAGGTGTACCTGTCGTGGCTCGAGCCCGCCGCCGATTCGCAGGTGGCGTTCCGGTTCTCCGTGTTCGAGGGCGACGCCTGGTCGGCGCCGCGCGACATCCGAGTGGCGCGCGACTTCTTCGTCAACTGGGCGGACTTCCCGTCGCTGAGCGTGCGCGCCGACGGCCGGATGGCCGCACACTGGCTGCAGCGCTTCGGACCGACATCGTACGCGTACGACGTGCGCGTGGCCCAGTCCGCCGACACCGGGCGTACCTGGGGCGAGGCGTACGCTCCGCACGTGGACCGCTCACGCACGGAGAAGGGATTCGTCACCCTCTGGCCCGAGGGCGACGGGTTCGGCGCCGTGTGGCTCGACGGCCGCAACGCCGACAAGGCGAAGCCGAACCCGCGACAGGAGATGATGCTGTATTCGTCGCCGGCGGTGGGCGTGGCGCGAGCCACCGAGGTGCCGCTCGATGCGCGGACGTGCGACTGCTGCCAGACGACCGTCGCGCTCACCGCGAACGGCCCGATCGTCGCGTATCGCGACCGCACCGCCGACGAGATCCGCGACATCTTCGTCGTGCGCCGGGTGGGCGGGAAATGGACGGACCCGGTGCCGGTGCACGACGATGGATGGCGCATCGACGGCTGCCCGGTGAACGGGCCGATGCTGGCCGCCGCCGGCAACCGCGTGGCGATCGCATGGTTCACCTCCGCGGCCGACACGTCCCGCGTGAACGTCGCCTTCTCCTCCGACGCCGGCGCCACGTTCGGCCCGCCAACCCAGATGGACGAGGGGAATCCGGCGGGACGCGTGGCGGTTGCGCTGCTCCCCGATGGCAGCGCGCTGGTCAGCTGGGTGGAGCGCGCCGAGGGGAGCGCGGCGAGCGTGCTCGTGCGGCGCGTGCGGGAGAAGGAAGGCGCCGGGCCGGCCTCGACCGTCACCGCTTCGACCTCGGCGCGGGCGAGCGGGTTCCCGCGCATGGTTGTTGCCGGTGACCACGCGTACTTCTCGTGGACCGCGCCGGGCGCGCCGTCAGAGGTTCGCGTCGCCCGGGCGAGCCTCGCCGGGCTTCCCTGACGCCGCCGGTGGGCGGCGCTGCCCCCGCATGCCTGGTACGCGGCTTGCCGCGCCCGATCCCGCGCGCGAACGTTCAACACCCCAGAAACCGGAGTCGTTCGTGGCAAGGTCCGTGACGTTCAGCCGCTGGAAGGAAGTCGAACTCGAGACCGTCTCGCCGATGCTGAGCCGCAAACTGCTCACCGGCGACCGGATGATGCTCGCCCAGGTATTCCTCAAGAAGGGATGCGTGGTGCCGCGCCACCAGCACGAGAACGAGCAGTACACCTACATCCTCGAGGGCGGCCTGCGGTTCTGGATTGGCGAGGACGAGAAGCAAGTCGTGGACGTGATGGCGGGCGAGGTGCTCCACATTCCGTCCATGGTGTGGCACAAGGCCGAGGCGCTGGAGGACACG
>JAYEKC010000665.1:0-6760 GCA_034716715.1 Gemmatimonadota bacterium
CATGGCCCACCCTCCCGCACCCTCGAGCGGCCCGCGCCGCCCGTACCGCCCGCCGATCGGCATTCCGCTGCCGAAGCAGGACCGGGCGACGAGCGCCCTCGCGTCCATCCTGCTCCACGCCATCATCATCTTCCTGATCATCGGCCCGGTGATCGCCCACGACATGATCGTCAGCCGGAACGACGGCGCCGGAGGGAAGGGGCCTGCCGGCGGCGGCGGCGGTGGAAACCGGGGCGGCGCGCCCGAGCGCGCGATGTACATCGAGGTCGCGCCTCCGCCACCTCCGCCGGCGCAGCGCCAGCCGTCGGAGCAGCCCCAGGTCATCCCGCCGCCCGTGGTGAAGCCGCCCGAGCCGCGGCCGGATCCCCCGACCGCCGAGCCGATTCCCGTCACCTCAGCCAAGCTTCCGTTCGCGGCTGCCGGGACGGGCGGCACGGGGAGCGACGGCACCGGCGGCAGCGGACCCGGCACCGGCGGCGGCGTCGGGTCGGGCGTCGGCACGGGCGTTGGCTCGGCCAACGGACCCGGGACGGGCGGCGGCGGGGGCCGCGTATATCCGCCGTACGTGACGAACCTCGCCCTCCTCCCCGTGCCCGTGCCGTCGCGCGTGCGCCCGTACACGCTCGTCGCCGTGTTCGAAGTGGACGAGCGGGGCAACGCGAAGCTGCTCCATTTCAACGAGACGCGAGATTCCGATTACAACCGGAAGATCCGCGCGATGCTCGACGAGGTCCGGTTTCGCCCGGCCGTCCGGGCCGACGGCACGCCGGTGAAGGACACGACCTCGATCACGGCCAGCGCCCCCCTGTAGAAACGCTCCGCGCGCCGGCGCCCCGGTTGCGGCCCTGGCCGCGGACCCCAGCGCCCAACGCCGCATCCCCCTTCCTGGACCGGGGACCTACCCCGAGCGGTGCGGGGCGCCTAACTTTATCGGATTCCATGCAAACCGTGGCGCCATAACGAGATGGCACCAGGCTGAAGGGCCTGAATCCGCGGCCGTCCCGGGCTCTCCGGCGCGGCTGCCAGAATCCGACATAACACCCCACTAATGTCACTTTCGACTTTGCTCTGGATCGTCCTGGGCGGCAGCGCAGGTGCGCTCGCGTTCGCCGTTGCCCTGTCCCGCTGGGTGCTCGCGCGCGACACGGGCACACCCGACATGCGCCGGATCTCCGACGCCATCCAGGAAGGCGCCGAGGCGTACCTGCGCCGGCAGAACCGCACGATCGCCATGCTCGCCGTGCTGGTCGCCATCCTGCTCGCCTTCGGGTACGGCGTCCTGCGCCAGTCGCTGCCGACCGACCCGGTGAGTGACCGCGCGATGCTCGCCTTCTACGTGACGCTCTCCTTCCTGCTCGGCGCGCTGTCGTCGGGGATCGCCGGCTACATGGGCATGTGGGTGTCCATCCGGACGAACATCCGCGTGGCGTCGGCCGCGACGAGCTCGCTGAACGCGGCCCTGCAGACGGCGCTGCGCGGCGGCGCGGTGAGCGGTCTCTTCACGGTGGGCATGTCGATCCTTGGCGTGGGCGGTCTGTTCGCCCTGCTCACGGCGTTCGCACCGGCCGGGATGGGCGCCGACGCGTGGGCGCAGAAGATTCCCTTCCTGATCGTGGGATACGGGTTCGGCGCGAGCTTCGTGGCCCTCTTCGCCCAGCTGGGCGGCGGCATCTACACGAAGGCCGCCGACGTCGGCGCCGACCTCGTGGGCAAGGTCGAGGCCGGCATCCCCGAGGACGATCCGCGCAACCCGGCCGTGATCGCCGACCTCGTGGGCGACAACGTGGGTGACTGCGCGGGCCGCGGCGCCGACCTCTTCGAGAGCACCGCCGCCGAGAACATCGGCGCGATGATCCTCGGCGTGCTGCTGTACCAGTCGTTCGGCGTGGCGGGCATCCTGTTCCCGCTCGTGATCGGCGCCGCGGGCATCGTGGCCTCGATCATCGGCATCATGTCGGTGAAGGCGCGTGAGGACGAGGACCCCATGAACGCCCTCAACCGCGGGTTCTACCTCACGACGGTCCTGTCGTCGATCGCGATCTTCTTCATCTGCCGCACGCTGCTCGTGACGCCCTCGGCGCCCGACGCATGGTGGCACTTCTTCCTCTGCGCGATGGTGGGCGTGGCGACGTCGGTCGCGTTCGTCTTCATCACCCAGTACTACACGGAGTACCGTTACCGGCCGGTGAAGGCGATCGCGGACGCGTCGCAGACGGGCCCGGCGACGAACATCATCATGGGCCTGTCCGTCGGCATGGAGTCGACCGTGCTGCCCGTGATCACGATCGGCATCGCGCTGGTGGCGAGCTTCCTCCTCGGCCGCTCGAGCGGGATCATGATCAACGGCGAGGCGGCGGGCGGCCTCTTCGGCACGGCCGTGGCCACGATGGGCATGCTCGGGTCGGCCGGCTACATCCTCGCGATGGACGTGTTCGGCCCCATCACGGACAACGCCGGCGGCATCGTGGAGATGTCGCGCCAGCCGGAGGCGATCCGCGAGAAGACGGACCGGCTCGACGCCGTGGGCAACACCACCAAGGCGCTGACCAAGGGCTACGCGATCGGCTCCGCCGCGCTCGCGGCGTTCCTGCTGTTCTCGGCGTACCTCGACGAGGTGCAGCACTACACGAACAGCGCCCTGCACGTGGACCTCTCCAAGCCGCCCGTGTTCGTGGCGGCGCTGCTGGGCGCGATGCTCGTGTTCTGGTTCAGCTCGCTGGCCCTCCGCGCCGTGAGCCGTGCCGCCCAGAGCGTCATCACGGAGGTCCGGCGCCAGTTCAAGGAGAAGCCGGGCATCATGCAGGGCACCGACAAGCCCGACTACGGTGCCTGTGTGGACATCGTGACGAAGGGGGCGCTGCGGGCCATGGTGCTGCCGGGCGCGCTTGTGGTGCTGTTCCCGATCGTGGTGGGCGTGGTGTTCCGGATGATCGGCGGGGACGGCGAGCGCTTGGGCGCCGAGGCGGTGGCCGGGTTCCTGATGATCGCGACCGTCGCCGGCATCATGATGGCGGGCTTCCTGAACAACGGCGGCGGCGCCTGGGACAACGCAAAGAAGTACATCGAGACGGGCGTGTACGGCGGCAAGAAGTCGGACGCCCACAAGGCGGCCGTGGTGGGCGACACGGTCGGCGACCCGTTCAAGGACACCGCCGGGCCGTCGCTGCACGTGCTCATCAAGCTCCTGAGCACGATCACGCTGGTGCTGGCGCCGCTGTTCATCTGATCGAGTAGACGGTAGACAGAAGACAGTAGACAGAGGTGGTAGGCCTCCCCTCGACGAGGACGCCCGTGAACTCACTGTTCGCCCGCAAGCCGATCGCCGAGCTGGTCCCGGAGGACGCGGACGGCGGGAAGGGCCTTCGTCGCACGCTGACCACGGTCGATCTGGTTGCGCTGTCGATCGGCGCCGTGATCGGCGCCGGCATCTTCTCGTCGATCGGCACGGCGGCGGCGGGGCAGATGGCGGCGGACGGCGTGACGGTGGTGCGGTACGGCGCCGGACCGGCGCTCGTCGTGTCGTTCCTGCTGCTTGGCGCCATCTGCACGCTGGCGGCGCTGTGCTACGCCGAGCTCGCGTCCATGATCCCGCAGGCGGGCAGCGCGTACGCCTACAGCTACGCCACGCTCGGCGAGGTGATCGCCTGGATCATCGGCTGGGACCTGGTCCTGGAGTACGCCGTCGGCAACGTGGCCGTGGCGATCAGCTGGAGCGGGTACTTCGTCTCCCTGCTCTCGGGCTTCGGAATCACGTTCCCGGGGTGGCTCACGCACGGCTACCGCGAGGTGATGCTCGCGGCGCCCGATTCGCCGCTCAAGGCCCTGATCGCGGACGCGCCGCACGTGGCCGGCATTCCGATCCTGCTCAATGTGCCGGCGTTCGCGATCGTCGCGCTCATCACGTGGCTCCTCCTGATCGGCGTGAAGGAGAGCACCCGGGTCAACAAGGCGATGGTCGCCGTGAAGCTCATGGTGCTCGCCGTGTTCGTGATCGTCGGCGTGCAGCACCTCAACCTCGACAACTACACGCCCTTCGCCCCCAACGGCTTCCGGGGCATCCATCAGGGCGCCGCGATCGTCTTCTTCGCCTACATCGGCTTCGACGCCATCTCCACGGCGGCCGAGGAAACCAAGGATCCGCAGCGCACCATGCCGCGCGGCATCCTGCTGGGCCTCCTGGTGTGCACCATCATCTACATCGCGGTCGGCGCGGTGGCCACCGGTCTCGTGCCGTACAAGCAGCTGCTGGCCAACGACCCGCTGGCGGCGGCGTTCGACAAGGCCGGGCTGCAGAAGTTCACCTGGTTCATCTCGCTCGGCGCCGTGGTGGCCACCAGTGCGGTACTCCTCGTGTTCCAGTACGGGCAGGCGCGGATCTTCATGGCGATGGCGCGCGACGGCCTGCTGCCGCAGTGGGCGGCGAAGATCCATCCCCGCTTCCGGACGCCCTACCTCACCACGCTCGCGATCGGGACGCTCGTGGCGATCGGCGGGCTCGTGGGCGACGCGGGCGAGACGTACGACCTGACCAACATCGGCACGCTCTTCGCGTTCTCGCTCGTGGCGGTCGGCGTCCTGGTGCTGCGGAAGCTCGAACCCAACCGGCCGCGGCCGTTCCGGACGCCGTTCGTCTGGCCCGTCGCCATCCTCGCTGCCCTGGCGTGCGTGTTCGTGATGGCCGGGTTGCCTTGGGAGGCGTGGGTGCGCTTCGCCGTCTGGCTCGCCGTCGGCCTGGCGATCTACTTCGCGTACGGGCGCTCGCGGTCCCGGTTGCACCGCGCCGCCTGATTCCCGCTTTCCCCGTCTTCCCTCATCCCCCAAGCGATGGCCATCGAGTCCGACGTCACGGCACGCAAGAAGATCTCGCAGACGCAGTGGATCCTGATCTCCATGGTGATCGGGATCCTCGCCGGGTGGCTGCTTCCGGCCGCCGAACACCCCAATATCACGGCGTTCGCGCGCACGCTGTCGACGGTCTTCCTGCGGCTGATCAAGACGCTGATCGTCCCGCTCCTCTTCAGCACCCTCGTAGTGGGCATCGCGGGTCACGGTGACGACATGAAGAAGGTGGGCCGGCTCGCCCTGCGATCCATCATCTACTTCGAGGTCGTCACCACCCTGGCTCTGTTCCTCGGGCTGGGCGCCGTGAACCTCGTCCGGCCGGGTGCGGGCATCTCCCTCTCCGGTGCGAGCGCCACCGCGGCGGAGGGATACGCGCAGACAAAGATCACCTTCGCCGGCGTCATCGAGCACGCCGTGCCGCAGAGCTTCTTCGACGCGGCGGCGAAGAACGAGGTCCTGCAGGTGGTGTTCTTCTCGATCCTCTTCGCGGTGGGCCTCGCCCGCGTGTCGGGTCGGCCCAAGCAGGTGATGGTCGAATTCTGCGAGTCGCTCGCCGAGGTGATGTTCAAGTTCGTCGGCATCGTGATGGCGTTCGCGCCGTGGGGCATCGGCGGCGCCATCGCCGTCACGGTCGGCGCGAGCGGCATCGCCGTCCTGAAGAGCCTCGCCATCCTGGTCGTCACGCTCTACGGCACGCTGATCGTGTTCGTGGCCGCGGTCCTGCTGCCCGTGGCCCTCATCTTCCGCATCCCGATCGCGACGTTCTGGAAGTACACCAAGAAACCCTGGCTCATCGCGTTCTCCACCGCGTCGAGCGAGGCCGCGCTGCCCCTCATGATGCAGAACCTGGAGCGGTTCGGGATTCCCAAGCGCATCGTGGCATTCGTCCTGCCCACGGGGTACTCGTTCAACCTCGACGGCTCCACCCTCTACCTCGCCATCGCGTCGGTGTTCGCCGCGCAGGCGGGTGGCATCGAGATGACGTTCGGCCAGCAGCTGCTGATGATGCTCACGCTGATGCTGACGTCGAAGGGCGTGGCCGCCGTGCCGCGCGCGTCGCTGGTCATCCTCGCGGGCGCGCTGGCGATGTTCAACCTTCCGCTCGAGGCGGTGGCCGTGATCCTGGGCGTGGACGCCTTCATGGACATGGCCCGCACGTCCATCAACCTCCTCGGCAACTCCCTTGCCACGGCCGTGATGGCGCGCCTGGAGGGGGAGTTCCCCGAGAAGCCGGGGCAGATCGCGCCGGCATGACGGCAACGCCCGCGGCGCGCCGGTAACTCCGGCGCGGGTTGGAGTGGCTCCAGCGACGGGGGCGCCGTGGGCGCCCCCGTCGCATATTCGTGGCATGCCCATGGTGACCTTCGCGGCGAACGGCCGCCCCTGCGACGGGTACCTGGCGCCCGCGGCGAAGCCGGGCCCGGGCGTGGTCGTGATCCAGGAATGGTGGGGACTCGTCGGCCACATCCAGGCCGTGGCCGACCGGTTTGCGGCCGCCGGGTTCACCGCGCTCGCGCCCGACCTCTACCACGGCGAGAAGACCACGAGCCCGGACGACGCGGGCAAGCTCCTCATGGCCCTCAACATCGCCGAGGCCGGCAAGGACCTGGCGGGTGCGCTCCGCTACCTCCGGGCGCTCGACGGCGTGGAGCCGAAGCGGACGGGCGTGGTCGGGTTCTGCATGGGCGGGCAGCTCGCGCTCTTTGCCGCGCAGGAGCACCCGGACCTCGTGGATGCCGCCGTGGACTTCTATGGCATCCACCCGAAGGTCACGCTCGACGCCGCGCGCCTCCGCACCCCTCTTCTCGGGCACTTCGCGGCGCACGACAAGGGCGTGCCGCCCGCGGTCGGGCGCGATCTGCGCGCCCGCGTGGTCGCGGCCGGTGGCCACATGGAAATCCACGAATACGACGCCAGC
>JAYEKC010000666.1:0-6756 GCA_034716715.1 Gemmatimonadota bacterium
GAACGCGAATGGGATGTCATTTCGCCATCCCCCCTCACCCGCGCGGCGCCTGCAGGCCGTGCCCGGTGGCGGACGGACCCTGCAGATCGATGCGCAGCGCGCTGCGGCCGATGCGGCGCAGATGCGGATTGGCGCGGTCGTGCTCCGCCCGCGGCGCCGCCCCGCAGGCGAGCCACCACGGCCATGCCGCCCACGGCGGCCAGGACGCTCCCGACGTGGCCACGTGCACCTGCGTGGGTTGCGCCTGCTGCGCCGTGCCCCTCACGGTCGCCAAGGCGCCGGCCACGCCCGTCGCGTCGTTCGTCTCCGTCCGGGATCCCCGGCCGGCGGTCGCTTTGCTTGGCGGGCCGCGCCGGGAGCCTGGCCGCGTCCTCCCACCGTCCACCGGTCCCCCGCCGTTCCACGCTGAAGTGACCTGACGCCGGCGATCCACGCCGGCGCCGCGGGGCGCGGACCTTCCGCGCCCGCCATCACCTCCGGTGTGGAGTCTCCCCATGCGAAGGATCTTCCTGGCGCTCGCCCTCGTGGCGGGGCCCGCCTCCGTGCTTGCACAACGCCCCGTGCGTCCCGATTCAGCCCGGCGCGACTCGCTCGCTCGCGACCTCAAGGCCGTCACCATCGTCACCGCGCCCGCCGACCAGCTGAAGCCGGCGGGAATCGTGCGGGTGGATGCCTTGCAGCTGCGCGAGGCGCCCGGCATCACCACGTGGGAGCTGCTCCGGCAGACCGCCGGCCTCGAGGTGCACCAGCAGGGGCAGGGCCCCGGGTTCGCGTCGAACGCGTCGCTGCGCGGCTTCAGCTCCGACCATTCCACCGACCTTGCCCTCTGGATCGACGGCGTCCCGGTCAACGAGCCGGTGAACGGGCACGCCGAGGGCTACAACGACTGGAGCGTGCTGTTCCGCGATGCGGTGCGCGACGTGGACGTGGTGGAGGGGCCGACGAGCCCACTCTTCGGCAACTTCGCCCTGGCCGGCGTCGTGAACGTGCGGACCATCGACCGGTTCGCGGGCACGCGGGCCTCGGCGGATGCCGGGTCGTACGGCCACGTGGGCGGCACGGTGCTCTCCGGGTTCGACCACGGCGCGCGTGGCGGCGGCGTGCTCGGCCTGCGGACGGGTTCCGCCCCAACGCCGGCTTCACCATCGGGCAGGCGCACGGCCGCGTGGTGCACGAGCTCACGCCGACCGCGTCCGCGGACGTCGGCACCGCGCTCTACGCCACGGACTGGAACTCGGCCGGCTTCCTGAGCGAGGACGAGTTCGCGCGCGGCACCTACGGCATCGTGTCCAACCGAACGGACGGCGGGCAGAAGCGGCGCGCGCAGGAGCGCGCGAGCATCCGCGTGATCACGGGCTCGATGCTCTGGCGCAGCACGGTGTACGCCACGCAGAGCCACTGGCACCTGTTCCTCACCATCCCGCCGGCGGGAGGCCTGTTCGAGGGATCGGGCAGCCAGACCGAGGAGCTGGACGACCGCTACGGGTTCGGCGCGACAAGCGCCGCCACGTGGCTGCTCCCGAAGGGCGAGTTCACGGTGGGCGGCGAGGCGCGCTGGGACCACAGCCAGTACGACAACTGGTTCACCACCGACCGCCGGCGCGACTCCACGCAGGCCGGCTTCACGGCGAGCCAGGGCGCGGGTGCCCTGTTCGTGGACTCCCACTTCGACCTCTCCGACCGCTTGCGGGTGGACCTTGGCGGGCGCGCCGACGCGTTCAGCACGCGGACCACGCCGACCGGCGAGGAGCGCGCCACCGGAAGCACGGGCGTGCTGTCGCCCAAGGTGGGCGCGCGGTGGCAGCTCACCGAGGCCGTGTCCACGCACATGAACGTGTCGCGCGGGTTCCGCTCCACCGACGGCATCGTCGAGGACCCCACGCTGCCCGTGATCACGGCGTGGGCGTACGAGTGGGGCGCGCGGTACGACGCGGGCCGCGGATTCGTGTCCGGGACGCTGTTCCGGATGAACGTGAGCAACGAACAGACGTTCGATCCGATCACGGGAAACTCCTCCAGCGGGGGATCCAGCCGCCGGCAGGGTGTCGAACTGCAGTGGGCCGCGCCCCTCGGCGACGAATGGTCGTTCGCGGGGCAGTGGACGTTCAACGACGCGCGCTACACGCACCTCACGCTCGTCTCCGAGGAAGGCGATGAGCCGCCGGAGGCGGTGGACGGGCTCCGCGTGTACAACACGGCCGAGTACGTCGGCGCCGCGTCGGTCGCGTACGCGCCGGCCGGGGCGTCGTGGCACGCGCGGGTGGGCGGGAACTGGGTCGGCCCCTACTCGCCGTTCGACGAACCCGGCGTGCTCACCGGCGGATACGGCCTGATGCAGGCGTCGCTGTCGTTCACGTTCGCCGGCACCGACGCCAACATCGGCGTGCGCAACCTGCTCGATCGCGCGTACCCCGAGATCATTGCGGGGCACAAGATCGCGCCCGGGCAACCGCGGTCGGCGTTCCTGTCCATTCGCCGGGCGTTCTGACGCCCGGTAACTCCTTCGGGGGCGTTCGACTTACGCGGGAATTCCGACTGCGAGAGCCTGCACCGGAGCGTACGCTGGACTCGAAGGGGCATTGGGCTCCTTCGAAGCCCGGGGGGAGCGATGGCCGAGGTCATCAAGCAGGGGAAGGCCAGCATGATCGACCCGACGAAACCGCGCGGGCCGCAGATCGACGCCCTGAAGGAGATGGTCAAGCAGTGCTACTGCGGGCTCGGGCCCGCCTGTGAGATCTGGCGGAAGATGACGCCCGAGGAGCGGGAGGCCTGCACGCGCGACAAGCGTGCCTACGAGCAGTTGCTCTGGAAGCACGGCGTCCGGTAGCGTCCCGCCCGCGCACCACGGCACGGCATTGCGGGGGGCTCGTGTAAGGAGTCCGCCGACAGCCTGCGCACGCACGTTACCTATCGTCTGGTCATGCGATTCCAGACGATCATCGAGCCGTTCCGGATCAAGACCGTCGAGCCCATCCGGCAGACGACCGAGGCGCAGCGCGTGGAGGCGATCCGCGCCGCGCACTACAACCCGTTCCAGCTCCGAGCCGAGGACGTCCTCATCGACCTGCTGACCGACAGCGGCACCGGGGCGATGAGCGTGTACCAGTGGGCGGGCATGATGAAGGGCGACGAGTCGTACGCGGGCGCGCGCTCGTTCTACGCGTTCGAGGGCGCGGTGCGGGAGATCACCGGCTTTCGCCACGTCATTCCCACGCACCAGGGGCGCGCCGCCGAGCACATCCTCGCGGGCGCGCTGGTGCGCGCGGGAAGCGTGGTGCCGAACAACACGCACTTCGACACGACGCGCGCGAACATCGAGCAGGCGGGCGGTGCGGCGCTGGACGTGCCGATCCATGAGGGCCATGAACCTGCCACGCTGCACCCGTTCAAGGGCAACATGAACGTGGCCGCGCTCGAGCGCGTGCTGCACGAGCAGCGGGCGGCCGTCCCGTTCGTGATGGTGACCGTCACGAACAACTCCGAGGGCGGCCAGCCCGTGTCGATGGAAAACGTGAAGGCCGTGAGCGCGCTGTGCCGCGCGCACGGCGTGCCGTTCTTCATTGACGCGTGCCGGTTCGCCGAGAACGCCTGGTTCATCAAGCAGCGGGAGGCGGGGTACGCGGACCGGACGCCGATGGAAATCGCGCAGGAGATGTTCCGTCTTGCCGACGGGTGCACGATGAGCGCCAAGAAGGACGGCATGGCGAACATCGGCGGGTTCCTCGCGCTGAACGACGACGCGCTGGCGGCGACGTGCCGCAATTCCCTCGTGCTCACCGAAGGATTCCCGACGTACGGCGGCCTCGCAGGCTACGACCTCGAGGCGATCGCGGTGGGCCTGAAGGAGGCGCTCGACGAGGATTACCTCCGGTACCGCATCCGCACGGTGGAGTACCTGTCCGAGCGGATGACCGCGGCGGGGATTCCGACGGTGCGGCCCGCGGGCGGCCACGCGCTGTACCTGGACGCGAAGTCGTGGCTGCCGCACATCCCGCTGTTGCAGTACCCGGGGTGGGCGCTGGCGGTGGCGCTCTACGTCACGGGCGGCATCCGCGCGTGCGAGATCGGCTCGGTGATGTTCGGCCTCCAGCCCGACGGGACGGAACGGCCGGCCAGCCTTGAGCTGGTCCGGCTGGCATTTCCGCGGCGCGTGTACACGCAGAGCCACATGGACTACGTGTGCGAGGTGCTGCTCTACCTCAACTCCATCACGGAGTCCATCCGTGGCGTGCGCATCGTGGAGCAGCCGCGCGCGCTCCGGCACTTCACCGCGAAGTTCGCCCCGGTGGACTGAGGCGATGGCGGCGCACGGCCAGGCGCTCGCGCGCCTTCAGCGGCCGTACGTCGCGGTGAAGGTGGCCGAGCCGAGGGTGTTGGCGTGGATGTTGAACCCCACCATCGCGGCGGTGGCGCCGGCCGGAATGTCCATCTTGTCCACCTTCAGCGCATAGAGCGTGAAGATGTAGCGGTGCGGCTTGTCGCCGGCGGGCGGGCAGGGGCCGCCGTAGCCCGGCGCGCCGAAGTCGGTGTTGCCCTGCACGGCGCCCGCGGGCATGCCCGGCTTCTTCGGGTCCCCCGCGCCGGCCGGAATCGCCTTGGCGCTCGCGGGGATGTTGTACACCACCCAGTGCCACCAGCCGCTGCCGGTGGGCGCGTCGGGGTCGTACATCGTGAGCGCGTAGCTCTTCGTTCCCGCCGGCGCGCCGGTCCACGCAAGGCTCGGCGAGACGTTCTGGCCCGAGCAGCCGAAGCCGTTGAACACCTGGGCGTTCGCGATCTTCGCGTTGGCGGGGACTTCCTTGCTGGTGAGCTTGAAGCTGCCCTGGGCGCCGGCGGTGCCGGCCAAGGCGACCGCGGCGACCGCGGCGACCGCGGCGACCGCGACGAGGTGCGCGCGAAGGTGGAGGATGCGATTCATAGTCGTCCCGTAGTTGTGTCTGTAGTTGTGGTGTCTGTCTACTGTCTACTGTCTACTCTCCGTATGGTATCCAGATGTTCTTCACCTGCGTCGCGTGGCGCAGGAACTCGCGGCCCTCGCCGTCCTCCGCGTCGAGCCAGGCGCGCGGCCGGCCCTCCGGCGATTCGCACCACGTCTGCTTCATGTTGCCGCAGCTCGCCACTTCGCACGCCTTCACGCCGTTCGCCTCGCCGAACCACCAGATGGCGTCCACGTCGTCGTGCTCGGCGAGCACGCGCGCCAGGTCGAGCTTGCGGCCCGTGACGATGTTCACCACGCCGGCCGGCACGTCGCTCGTTTCCAGCACCTGGTAGAAGTCGGTCACGGCGAGCGGGTGCCGCTCGCTCGGCACCGCCACGACGGTGTTGCCGGCCGCGATGGCCGGGGCCACCACGGAGACGAAGCCGAGCAGCGGGTACTCCTCGGGCGCGGCCATGCCGATCACGCCCACCGGCTCGTTCATCGCGAGCGTCACCCCGCGCACCGGCGTGTGGTGCACCGCGCCATCCCACTTGTCGGTCCAGGCCGCGTACGTGAACAGGCGCGAAATCGTGGCGTCCACGTCGCCCGCGCCGTCGGCACCGGTGAGCGAGTGGATGCGGGCGGCGAACTCGTCGCGCCGCGCCGCGAGGTTCTCGCCGATGTAGTAGAGGATCTGCGCGCGCGCGTGGCCGCTCGCGCGCGCCCACGCGTCGGCCGCGCCGCGGGCGGCCTCGACGGCGTTCCGGATGTCCTTCCGGTTGCCCTCGCCCACCTCGCCGAGGGGCTTGCCGTTCGCGCCCAGGATCTTGAGCGAATACCCGCCGTCGGGCCGCGCCTGCTTGCCGCCGATATACAGTTTTGCCGTGCGGTCCACGGCCGTCAGCGCGCCATCGCCCTTCCCTGCTGCCCCAACTCGCTTCGCCCTCGGCGGCGCCGTCTGTCTGCTGTCTACTGTCCTCTGTCTACTCTTCGCGAGATACTCGTACATTCCCTCGCGGCCGCCCTCGCGCCCGTAGCCGCTCTCGCGGTAGCCGCCGAACCCCGACGCGGCGTCGAAGAGGTTCGTGCAGTTCACCCACACCACGCCGGCCTTCACCTTCGGCGCGACGTCGAGCGCGAGGTTGATGTTCTCGCTCCACACGCTGGCCGCTAGCCCGTACGGCGTGTTGTTCGCCAGCTGCACGGCCTCGGCCGGCGTGCGGAAGGTCATGGCCACGAGTACCGGGCCGAAGATCTCCACCTGCGCGATGGTCGAGCTCGGCGCGACCTTCGTGAACAGCGTCGGCGGGTAGAAGCAGCCGTCCTTCGGCACGCTCCACGACGGTTGCCACATCTCGGCGCCTTCCTTGCGGCCCTGCTCCACGAGCGAGCGAATGCGCTCGAGCTGCACCGGCGCGACGATCGCCCCCATATCGACGGCCTTGTCGAGCGGCGGCCCCACGCGGAGCTTTTCCATCCGCGCGCGCAGCTTCTCCACGAGCCGGTCGGCGATGCCCTCGTGCATGAGGAGGCGCGAGCCCGCGCAGCACACCTGGCCCTGGTTGAACCAGATGGCGTCCACCACGCCCTCCACCACGGAGTCGAGGTCCGCGTCGTCGAACACGATGAACGGGCTCTTGCCGCCGAGCTCGAGGGAGAGCTTCTTGCCGCTGCCCGCCGTGGCCTTGCGGATGACGCGGCCCACCTCGGTGCTGCCGGTGAAGGCGATCTTGTCGATGTCCGGGTGGTCCACGATGGCCGCGCCCGTGGCGCCGTCGCCGGTGAGGACGTTCAGCACGCCCTTCGGCAGGCCGGCCTCGGTGGCGATTTCGGCGAAG
>JAYEKC010000667.1:0-6753 GCA_034716715.1 Gemmatimonadota bacterium
GTGCGCAGCGCCGTGCCGGTGCCCATTCTCGGCGTCGGGGGTGTGTCGTCGGGTGAGGACGCGCTGCAGTACCTGATGGCTGGCGCGTCGCTGGTGGGCATCGGCACCGCGGCGCTGGCGAATCCGTCCGTGCCGGAGCGCGTGGTGCAGGAGCTCGCCGGGTGGTGCCGCCGCAACGGCGTGCGGTCGCTCGACGAGGTCATCGGCGCGGTGAGGCTGCCGTCGTGAACGCCGGCCCGGTGCCGATCGTCGCCCTCGACGTGCCGACGCTGGCCGACGCGCGGACGCTCGTCGCGCGACTCGGGCCCGCGGCCGACTTCTTCAAGGTTGGCCTGCAGCTCTACACGCGTGCGGGGCCGCCGGTGGTGGAGTGGTTGCGGCGTGAGGGCAAACGCGTGTTCCTCGACCTCAAGCTGCACGACATCCCGAACACGGTGCAGGGCGCCGCCGCGTCGGCGGCCGCGCTCGGCGTCGACCTGCTGACCGTCCATGCGCTCGGGGGCGCGCGGCTGGTTCGGGCCGCTGTGGAGGGGGCGGGTGGGGCAGGGTCCCGGACCGGCATCCTCGCGGTGACCGTCCTGACCTCGTACTCCGAGGCGGAGTACGGCGAGGCGGTTGGGCAGCCCGGTGTCCGGACGGCGGAGGTGGTGCTGCGCCAGGCGGCGATGGCCGCCGGGCAGGGAGTGCGCGGCGTGGTGTGCGCCGGGAGCGAAGCGGCGCAAGTGTTGGCCGCGCATGGCGATGCACTTGGGGTCCTGGTGCCGGGCCTGCGCCGTTCCGGGGGGGCCGCCCACGACCAGTCACGGGTGGCGACGCCGGCCGAGGTGCGGGCGGCGGGGGCGACCTGGGTGGTGGTGGGCCGCGTGGTGACGGCCGAGCCGGACCCGGCGGCGGCCTACGCGGGACTGGTCGCGGACCTGCGGGGCGAAGTGCGCCGGTAGCAGCGGACGGGCGGCCGTCGGCCGGGTTGCGCCACGGCGTACACGTCGGTCAGGGGCCTTGTGTCAAGGCCTCCTCCCATCTATGCTTCTTGTCTTGCCCCAAATCGGGGCACGACAACGTCTTTCGCCCCGTTCAGGCGGAGTATCAGCGAGTGAAAGTCAGGACCAGCGTCAAGCCGATCTGCGAGCATTGCAAGGTGATCAACCGCGGTGGGGTCACGCGGATCATTTGCAAGCGCAATCCCAAGCACAAGCAGCGGCAGGGGTAGCGCCATGGCCCGAATCTCAGGCGTCGACCTCCCGCGCGAGAAGCGCGTCGAAATCGGTCTCACGTACATCTATGGCATCGGCCGCGTGGTTGCGCGGCGGATCCTGGAGGCGTCGGGCGTCAACCCCGACCAGCGCGTGAAGGACCTCACGGATGCGGACGTCAACAAGCTCCGCCAGGAAATCGAGAAGAGCCACCGCGTCGAGGGTGCGCTGCGCACCGAGGTCGCGATGAACATCAAGCGGTTGATGGACATCGGCTCGTACCGCGGCACGCGGCACCGCAAGGGCCTGCCGGTGCGCGGGCAGCGGACGCACACCAACGCGCGCACGAAGAAGGGTCCGCGCCGCGCGATCGCCGGCAAGAAGAAGGTGACCAAGTAATGGCTATCGGGAAGAAGACCAAGCGCGTCATCGAGGCGGAGGGCGTCGCCCACGTGAGCGCGACGTTCAACAACACGACGATCACCATCACCGACGCGCACGGCAATGCCGTGTCGTGGGGGTCGGCCGGCAAGGCCGGGTTCAAGGGATCGAAGAAGTCCACACCGTTCGCCGCGACGGTCGCGGCCGAGCAGTGCGCCCGCGAGGCGCTGACGCTCGGCGTGCGCCGCGTGCACGTGCGGGTGCAGGGGCCGGGGTCGGGCCGGGAGAGCGCGATCCAGGCGCTCGCGGCCGCGGGGCTCGTCGTCAAGTCCATCAAGGACGTGACGCCGATTCCGCACAACGGTTGCCGGCCGCCCAAGCGGCGGAGGGTCTGATCCATGCGCTACACCGGACCCGTCTGCCGGCAGTGCCGCCGCGAAGGCACGAAGCTGTTCCTGAAGGGCACCAAGTGCTTCACGGAGAAGTGTCCCGTGGAGCGACGTCCCTACGCGCCCGGCCAGCACGGCCAGAGCACGGCGCGCCGCCGCAAGGTGTCGGAGTACGCCAAGCAGCTGCGTGAGAAGCAGAAGATCAAGCGCGTGTACGGCCTGACCGAGCGCCAGTTCCGCAACACGTTCAAGAAGGTGAACTCCCTCCCGGGCGTCACCGGCCACAACCTGCTGGCGGCGCTTGAGAGCCGGCTGGACAACATGGTCTACCGGATGGGGTTCGCCGCGAGCCGTCCCGCGGCCCGGCAGCTGATCCGGCACCGGCACGTCGAGGTGGACGGCCGGACGGTGGACGTGCCGAGCTACGTGGTGGACCCGGGCCAGGCGGTGCGCGTGCGCGAAGGCGCGCGCCAGATGGTGGCGGTGCTCGCCGCGCTGGAGCAGGCGTCACGCGGCGCGGCGCCGACGTGGCTGGCCGTGGACAAGGACACGTTCACGGGCCGGATGCTGGAGCGGCCCAGCCGCCAGGCGATTCCGATCGCCGCGCAGGAGCAGTTGGTCGTCGAGTTGTACTCGAAGTAACGGTCGGATCCCTGACAATCCAACGGGCCTGCCGCGCGTCAGGGGCGGGGCAGGGCGTAGGGGCCGCGTGAGCGGCTCCTGACCACATCCAAGGACGCAACGAATGGCACAGGCAATTGATCTGCGCGGGCTGGTGCGCCCGGCGCTGGTGGAAGCAACCAAGCGGGACGACAACCCGAACATCGCGGAGTTCCGGCTCCAGCCGCTCGAGCGGGGCTTCGGCCACACGCTCGGCAACGCGATGCGGCGGATGCTGCTCTCGTCGCTGCGCGGCTCGGCCGTGTGGGCGTTCCGGATCGACGGCGTGCTCCACGAGCACCAGACGATCCAGGGCGTGGTGGAGGACGTCCACCAGATCATCGGCAACCTCAAGACGCTGACCCTCCAGCTCGACGACGACGTGGAGGAGACCATCCTCCGCGTGGCCGTCAGCCGGGCCGGCGCGGTGACCGCCGCGGCGGTCGAGAACCAGAAGGGCGTCAAGGTCGTGAACCCGAAGCACCACCTCTTCACGCTGCAGGACGACCGCGACCTGGCCGTCGAGCTCTACGTGAACAAGGGGCGCGGGTACGTCGAGGCCGAGCAGCACCCGGCCGACCGGTCGCTCCCGGTGGACCTCGTGCGGGTGGACTCGCTCTACTCGCCGGTGCGCCGCGTGAACTTCTCGGTGAGCGAGACCCGCGTGGGCCAGCGCACCGACTACGACCGGCTCGTGCTCATCGTCGAGACGAACGGCACGGTGTCGCCCGAGGAGGCGGTGAGCTACGCGGCCGCCCTCGCGCAGACACACTTCCAGTACTTCGCGAGCTTCGGCACGGCCACGGCCGCGCCGCTCGGCGAGACGACGTCGAACGCGGCCCGCCTCGCGAACCTGCTCGCCACGTCGATCGACACGCTCGAGCTGTCGGTGCGCTCGGTGAACTCGCTCAAGAACTCCAGCGTCCGGACGCTGGGTGACCTCGTGCGGCTCACCGAGCAGCAGATCCTCGACGTCAAGAACTTCGGCAAGAAGTCGCTCCAGGAGATCGCCGACCTGCTCGAGCGCGAAGGACTCAACTTCGGCATGCGGTTTGAGGAAGTCGAGGACGGCATTCGCGTCACCGACTGGGGCACGCCGCCCAGCCGCGCCGCCGCCAACGCGCCCGACGACGAGGGCGAGGAGCAGTAGCCCATGCGTCACCGCAAAGCCGGGCGCTCCCTGCGCCGCACCAGTGAGCAGCGCCTCGCGCTGCTCCGCAACCTCGCCACCTCGCTCATCGAGCAGGGCGGGATCGTCACCACGGAAGCCAAGGCCAAGGAGCTGCGGCCGTTCGTGGAGAAGCTGATCACCAAGGCCAGGACGGGCACGCTCCACGCCCGCCGGCTGGCCGTCCGGCACGTCCAGAAGCGGGACGCCGCCGACAAGCTCTTCCAGGAGATCGGCCCGAAGTACGCCGGCCGGAAGGGCGGGTACACGCGCATCGTGAAGACCGGCCATCGCAAGGGCGACGGGGCGGAGATGGCGCGCATCGAGCTGATCGAGGGTTGAGCGATGGCCATTGACCGTCACAAGTGCTACGTCTGCGGCAAGGGCGTCGCCCACGGCAACAACGTGTCGCACGCGAACAACAAGACGCGCCGCACGTGGAAGCCGAACCTCCAGGTGGCCCGCATCGTCGTCGAGGGCAAGATCCAGCGCGTGAAGGTTTGCACCCGCTGCCTGCACGCCAACAAGATCCGTCGCGCGCCGCGGGGCGAAGCCGCGCTGGCCGGTGGCGCCGCGCAGTAACGCGGACCCGGTGGTGCAAGGGGGAGCCGTCCCTGCGGCTCCCCTTTTTGCATGCGGGAAATGCCCGGGGCGGGGGAGCGGCGCGGCGGGACGCCCGCGCACAGCGGGGACGCGCGCGTCGCGCCAGATTCTTTGGCGGCGCCCGGCCCCGCGCTCGGCCGCTCGCCGTCCCAGCTCGCGATGTGTCGTTCCCGCCGTTCCCAGTCACCCCTGACCCATCCCGTTCCCCCGCTTGCCCGGCTCCCCAACCCGCCCTTCATTGCCTACCGCACTGATCACCGGCATAACCGGACAGGATGGCTCCTACCTGGCCGAGCTCCTCCTCGAGAAGGGGTACCGCGTGGTGGGCATCGTCCGGCGCAGTTCCACGACACCGTACGATCGCATCGCGCACCTCATTGACCGCGTCGAGCTCGTTTCCGCGGACCTCCTCGACCAGACGTCGCTCGTCGACGCCATCGCGGAGACGGGGCCGGACGAGATCTACAACCTCGCGGCGCAGAGTTTCGTCGCCACGTCGTGGACGCAGCCCGTGCTCACGGGCGAGTTCACCGCCATCGGCGTCACGCGGCTCCTCGAGGCGATGAAGCGCGCCGCGCCCAAGGCGCGGTTCTACCAGGCCAGCTCGAGCGAGATGTTCGGCAAGGTGGTCGAGACGCCGCAGCGCGAAACCACGCCGTTCTACCCGCGCTCCCCGTACGGGGTGGCCAAGGTGTACGGCCACTGGATCACCGTGAACTACCGCGAGTCGTTCGGGCTCTATGCCGTGAGCGGCATCCTCTTCAACCACGAGAGTCCGCGGCGGGGCCTCGAGTTCGTCACGCGCAAGGTCACGGATGCCGTGGCGCGCATCACGCTCGGCCTCGCCGACCACGTCGAACTCGGCAACCTCGACGCGCGGCGCGACTGGGGTTTCGCGGGCGACTACGTGGACGCGATGTGGCGCATGCTCCAGCAGCCGGAGCCGGGCGACTACGTGATCGGGACGGGCAAGACGTGGAGCGTGCGCCAGCTCTGCGAGGAGGCGTTCGGGTACAAGGGGCTCGACTACGGGCAGTACGTCCGCCAGTCGGCGCGCCACATGCGCCCGGCCGAGGTGGACCTCCTCGTCGCCGACGCGTCGCTCGCGCACCAGCGCCTCGGCTGGCAGCCGACCGTGGACTTCCGCGGCCTCGTGCGCATGATGGTGGACGCCGACGTGGCGCGGCACCAGGCCGCCGCGGCGGGCTGACATGGCGGCGCGTCGGGCTCTCGTCACCGGCGCGGGCGGGTTCGTCGGCCAGTGGCTCTGCCGGGAGCTGGTGCGCCACGGATGGGACGTTGTGGGCTCGTCCCTCGTGGGGGCCCCGCCCGAGGGCGTGCTCGCGCCCGAGGACCACGCGCTGGTGCGGTGGCGCCGCGACGACCTCCTGCACGCGGGCGCCGTACGCGACGCGGTGGACGACGCGCGGCCCGACGCGGTGTTCCACCTGGCCGGGATGGCCTTCGTGCCTGCGGCCGGCCGCGACCCGGCCCTGGCACTCGACACCAACGTTGGCATCGCCGTGCGGCTGCTCGACGTGCTCGAGGACCGGCGGGCGAGCGGGACACTCGACCCGGTGGTGCTCATCGTCGGCAGCGGGGAGCAGTACGGGCGGCACGACGTGTCGGCCCTGCCGCTCCCCGAGGAGGCCGAGTGCCGCCCGCTCACGCCGTACGCGGCGAGCAAGGCGGCCCAGGAGGCGTTCGCGCTCGCGGCGTTTCGCCGGTCGGGCGTGCGGGTGGTGTGCACGCGCTCGTTCAACCACAGCGGTCGGGGGCAGTCGCCGGACTTCGTCCTGCCCGCGCTGGTGCGCCGCGTGTGCGCGGCGCAGCGGTCGGGGGACGCCAGCGTACCGATCGGGAACACTGCAGTCTCGCGCGATTTCCTGCACGTCCACGACGTGGTGCGCGCGTACCTCGCCCTGGTGAGCGACGGCCTCCCGGGCGAGGTGTACAACGTGGCGAGCGGCGCGGCGGTTACGATCGGCGACCTCGCGGCCCGGGTGGCCGCGCTGGCGGGCGCGGAGGTGAAGTTCGTGCCGGAGCCCGACCTCCAGCGCGCCGCCGACCTGCCGCACCTCTCCGGCCGCAACAGCCGCATCCGCGACGACACCGGATGGACGCCCCGCCTCGGCGTGGACGACATCATCCGGGAACTGCTCGCGGGGGAGCCGACGTGACGAGGCGCTAGGTTTCGGTCGGCGGCGGGCCGCGCGCCGGTCGTTGCCGCCCTCCGGTCCCGACCTGTCGTTCCCGCCGTTCCCGCAGTTCCCCACGCCCACCCGATCCCCCGCTCCCCCGTTCCCCGCTTCTCATGCCCCGCCGCACCGACATCCACCGCATCCTCCTCATCGGTTCC
>JAYEKC010000668.1:0-6736 GCA_034716715.1 Gemmatimonadota bacterium
GTGCTGCTGGCGGTGGCGATCGCGGTGCCGGCCCTGCTGACCTACTTCCGCGTGCGGGGAAAGAGCACGGCGCGCGACCGCGCCGTACTCACCGCGCTGCGCGTGGTGGCGCTGCTGGTGCTCGTGGCGTGCCTCTTCCGGCCGATGCTCCTCCTTTCGGAGGCCGTGCCGCGGCGCAACTTCGTGGGCGTCCTGCTCGACGACTCGAGAAGCATGCGCATCGCCGACCGCGACGGCCGCAGCCGCGCGGACTTCGTCCGCGACACGCTCGGCGCCCGCTCGACGCTGCTCACCCGGCTGCAGGAGCGGTTCCAGGTGCGCCTCTTCCGGTTCGGCGCCACGTCGGCGCGGGCCGACAGCGCCGGCACGCTCACCTTCGAGCAGCGCGACACTCGGCTCGTGGACGCGGTGGACGCCGCGCGGCAGGACCTCGAGGCCGTGCCGCTCTCCGGGCTCGTGGTGGTCACCGACGGCGCCGACAACTCGCTCACGCCCGTGAACGATGCCCTCCTGGCGCTGCGGGCGCGGTCGGTGCCCGTGTTCACGGTGGG
This sequence comes from Gemmatimonadota bacterium, assembly GCA_034716715.1. GTDB lineage: Bacteria > Gemmatimonadota > Gemmatimonadetes > Gemmatimonadales > Gemmatimonadaceae > Fen-1231. The sequence goes on from JAYEKC010000668.1 coordinate 552, forward strand.
GGTGGGCAGCGAGCGGTTCGCGCGCGACATCGAGGTGCAGCGCGTGGAGGCGCCGCGCCGGCTGCTCAAGGGCGGCACGCTCGTCGCCGACGTCATCGTCCGCCAGAGCGGGTTCGACGGCGCCACCGTGCCGCTCATCGTCGAGGACAACGGACAGATCGTCGCGCGGTCGGACGTCACGCTGGCCGCCGGGGCCGACGCCGCGCCCGTGCGGGTGACCGCGCGCCTCTCGCAGGCCGGCCCGCGGCTCCTCACGTTCCGCATCCCCGTGCAGGACCGCGAGCAGGTCACCGAGAACAACGCCCAGCAGGCCCTCGTCGAGGTGCGCGACGACCGCGCGAAGATTCTCTACATCGAGGGTGAGCCGCGGTACGAGGTGCGCTTCCTGCGCGCCGCCGTGCAGGCCGATTCCAACCTCCAGGTGGTGCTCCTCCAGCGGACGGCCGAGGGCAAGTTCCTGCGGCTGAACGTGGACTCGGGGGGCGAGCTCGCGGGCGGCTTCCCGAAGACGCGCGCCGAGCTGTACCGCTACCGCGCGGTGATCCTCGGCAGCATCGAGGCGAGCTTCTTCACGCACGACCAGCTGGCGATGCTCGCCGACTTCGTGAGCGTGCGGGGCGGCGGCCTCGTGCAGCTCGGCGGGCGGCGCGCGTTCTCCGAGGGCGGGTACGCGGGCACGCCGCTGGCGGACGTGATGCCGGTCGTGGTGGAAGGGGCCGCCGTGCCCGACAGCCTCACCTTCTTCGCCGACCTCAAGCCGTCGCTCACGCCCGCCGGGCTCGGCCACGCCGTGACGCAGATTGGCGCCGGCCGGGTGTCGGCCGCGGAGAAGTGGGCCGCGCTCCCCGCCGTGACGTCGGTCAACCGCGTGCGCCGCGTGAAGCCGGGTGCGGTGGTGCTGGTGACCGGCGCGGTGCCGCCGGGCGGCCGCGCCGGCGCGCCGGGCGAGAACGTCTTCCGCTACGAGCAGCCCATCGTCGTGTACCAGCGGTACGGCCGCGGCCTCGCCATCGCGATCCCCGTGCAGGACGACTGGCAGTGGAAGATGGGCGCCGAGGTGGCGGAGGACGACGCCGCGTTCGACACGTTCTGGCGGCAGATGCTCCGGTGGGCGACGAGCGACACGCCCACGCGGGTGCAGGCGCGGGCCACGCCCGACCAGGTGAACCCGCGCACGCCCGTCCAGGTGCGCGCCGAGGTGGCCGACAGCGCGTTCGAGCCCGTGAACGACGCGAAGGTGGCCGCCGTGGCGATCGCGCCGTCGGGGGCGCGGCAGGACCTGGTGCTCGACTGGTCGGTGGACCGCGACGGCGAGTACCGCGGCACCTTCGCGCCGGCGGAGGAGGGCGTGTACCGCGTGCGCGTGACGGCGACGACGGCCTCGGGCGCCGTGACCGACACGACGTTCGTGCGCGCCGCGCTGCTCGACGCCGAGTACACGATGGCCGAGATGCGGCGGCCGTTCCTCCAGCGGGTGGCCGACGAGACCGGCGGCCGGTTCTACACGCCGGCGACGGTGCACGCGCTGCCCGACGACATCGCGATGACGAAGCGCGGCGTGACCGTCGTGAACCAGATGGACCTGTGGGACATGCCGGTGATCTTCCTGGCGCTCGTGGGGCTCGTGTCGGCCGAGTGGGGCTACCGCAAGCTGCGGGGGCTGGCGTGACGCGCCGCGGGCTCCGGCTGGCGGCGGTGACCCTCGCGCTCGCGGCGCCTGCGCTCGCGGCGGCGCAGCCGCAGGTGCTGATCGTCTCCGGCCTCGGCGGCGAGCCGCGGTTCAGCGAACGGTTCCGCGTGCTGGCGTCGTCGCTCGGCAACGCCCTGGTCTCGCGCTTCGGCGTGCCCGACGCGAACGTCGCGTGGCTTGGCGAGGATGCGGCGTCGAAGGACGCGCACTACCGGGGCCAGTCCACGCGCGAGAACATCGAGCGTGCCGTGAAGGCCATCCAGGCGCGCGCGAAGCCCGGCGACCAGGTGGCCCTCGTCCTCATCGGCCACGGTGCCGGCGCCGACAGCGAGTCGCGCGTCAGCATCCCCGGGCCCGACGTGACCGTGCTCGACCTGCAGCGCCTGCTCGCGGGGCTTTCGGCGCAGCGCGTGGCGCTGGTGAACCTCACGAGCGCGAGCGGCGACATGCTGCCCATCCTCGCCGCGGAGGGTCGCGTGGTGATCACGGCCACGCGCACCTCGTACGAGCGCAACGAGTCGCACTTCGCCGAGCATTTCGTGAACGCGTTCGCGACGGACGTGGCCGACGTGGACAAGGACGGCCGCGTGTCGCTGCTGGAGGCGTACCGCTACGCCGTGCGCGAGACGAAGCGCGGGTACGACGACGCGAGCAAGATCCAGACCGAGCACTCGCAGCTCGCCGACGACGGGTCGAAGCAGGGGGCCGCCGACCCCACGGGGCGTGACGGCCCCGGCATGCTGGCCCGGCGCTGGTTCTTCGACTCGCGCGCCGCCGCCGGCGTGGCCGATGCGCGCGTGGCCGGGCTCTACCGCGAACGGTACGCCCTCGAGGACCGGGTGGACTCGCTCCGGATGAGGAAGAAGGCGATGGACACCACGGCCTACTACGCCGAGCTCGAGCGCGTGCTGGTGGCGCTGGCGCGCAAGGCGCGCGAGATCCGGCAAGCGGAGGGGCGGCCGTGAGGGTGCGCGCGATCGTGATGGTGGTGGCGGCGGCCACGGTGGCGGCGTTCGGCCTGCCGCGCGCGGGTGGCGGCCTGGGGGCGCAGGGCGTGCCGCGCCCGCAGCCGCCGGAATCGCTCGTGGAGGCGCGCCTCGCGATCGCCACGGGACGCTACCCCGAAGCCATCGCCTTCCTCGAGAAGGTTCCGCGGAGCGACACGTCGTGGTTCCACGCGCAGGCCGACCTCGCGCGCACGCTCGCGCTGGTGAGCCGGTACGACGACGCCGAACGGGTGGCGCGGACGGCGGCCGGGATGCCCGGCGGCCGCGAGGCGCTCGGCGCGCTCGGCGACGTGCTGCAGGCGCGCGGCAAGCTCGACGGGGCCGACTCCGCGTTCACCCGGGCCGTGCGCGAGCACGCGGGCGACAGCCTGATGGCGCGCGTGCGCCTCGCCCTGCTCGACCAGCGACGTGGGCGGCGCGCGCGGGCCGACTCGGCCTTCGACACGTTCATCGACGTGTACAACCGGGGCGCGAGCCGCCTCGACAGCCGCGAGATGATGGCGGTGGCCATCGCGGTGCGCGAACTCGGGGCGGGCAACCCGGTGCTGTTCCGCGACGCCCTGCGCGCGTTCGACCGGGCCATCGCGCTCGACCCGGCCAACGTGGACGCCCGCGTGGCCGTGGGCGAGCTGTTCCTCGCCAAGTACAACTCGGCGGAGGCCCAGAAGACGCTCGACGAGGTGCGCAGCGTGAACCCCACGCACCCCGGCGCCCTCGTGGCTGCGGCGCAGCGCGCCATGTTCGACGGCCAGCCCGGTGCCGACTCGCTGCTCGCGCAGGCGCTGGCGGTGAGCCCCGAGTACGTGCCGGCGCGCGTGATGGTGGCGCAGCGGATGGTGGACGTGGAGCGCTACGACGACGCGGCGAAGGAAGCCGAGCGCGCGCTGCGGGTGAACCCGGCAAGCGCCGAGGCGCTGGCGGTACTGGCGGCCGCGCGGTTCGTGGCGGGTGACGAGAAGGGCTACGTGGCCGCGCGTGACCGCGCCCTCGCCATCAACCCGCGCGACGCGGGCTTCTACGTGACGCTCGCCGAGGGCGCGGGACGCGTGCGGCGCTACGCGGTGGCGGCGGACTTCGCCCGGCAGGCGGTGGCGGCCGACTCCGCGGACTGGAAGGCCCGCTCGGTGCTCGGCATGAACCTCCTGCGGCTGGGCCGGATCGCGGAGGGCAAGGCGGCGCTCGACGTGGCGTTCAAGGGCGACCCGTACGACGTGTGGGTGAAGAACACGCTCGACCTCCTCGACACGTTCAAGAACTACGACGAGACGGCGACGCCGCACGCGCGGTTGATGGTCGAGAAGGCGGAATCGCCGCTGCTCTCGATCTATCTGTCCGACCTCGCCGAGCGCGCGTACGCGACGTTCGAGAAGCGATACCAGTACGCGCCGCCCCCGCCCATCCGCATCGAGGTGTACCGGAGCCACGCCGACTTCTCGGTGCGCACCGTGGGGCTCGCGGGACTGGGCGCGCTGGGCGTGAGCTTCGGCACGACGCTCGCGTTCGACTCGCCGGCGGCCAAGGACGCGGGGCCGTTCAACTGGGCGTCCACAGTGTGGCACGAGCTCGCGCACACCTTCACGCTCGGCTCCACCGACCACCGGGTGCCGCGCTGGCTGTCGGAAGGGCTGTCCGTGTGGGAGGAGCACCGCGCCCGGCCCGGGTGGGGGCAGTCGGTGTCGCCGGCGTTCCTCGAGGCGTTCCGTGCGGGCAAGCTCGTGCCGGTGAGCCGGATGAACGACGGGTTCATGCGCCCCACGTTCCCCGAGCAGATCCAGTTCTCGTACTACCAGGCGTCGCTCGTGTGCGACCTCATCGCGCGCGACTTCGGCCAGCCCGCCCTCGTGGCGCTGCTGGCGCACTACAAGGCCGGCCGCACCACCGACGAGGCGTTCGAGGCCGTGCTGAAGGAGAAGGTGACCGCGTTCGACAAGCGCTTCGACGCCTACGTGCGTGTCCGGTTCGCCGGCCCGCTTGCGGCGCTGGCGGACGACGGCCCGGAGTACCCCGCCGGCATGGGGCCTGACGAACTGGTGGCGCGGGCCAACGCCCTGCCGGGCAGCTGGCGCGCGCAGATGCTCGCCGCCCAGGCGCTCTCGCGCGGGCGGCGCACGGGCGAGGCCGCGCGGATGCTCGAGCGCGCCCACGCCCTGTTTCCCGACTACGGGGGCGAGGGTTCGCCCGCGGCGGTCCTCGCGGGCGTGTACCTCCAGCGCGCCGACACCACGCGGGCCATGGCGATGCTCGACGTGGTGGTGAAGTCCGACGAGTCCGCCTACGAAGCGAACGTGACGCTCGCCCAGCTGGCGCTGGCGCGGCACGACGCCGCCGCGGCCACGGACGCGCTCGAGCGGGCCGTGTGGATCAATCCGTTCAAGCCCGAGCTGCACCGCGCCCTCGCGGCGGTGGCCGCCGGGCAGAACGACCATGCACGCGTGATCCGGGAGCGGCGCGCGCTCGTGGCGCTCGACCCCGTGGACCGGGCCGAGGCGCTGTACCAGCTCGCGCTGGCCTACCGCGACGGCGGCGACGACGCCGCGGCCCGGCGCGCCGTACTGCGCGCGCTGGAGGAGGCGCCGAACTTCGGGAAGGCGCAGGACCTGTTGCTCGCCATCGTGGACGGGAGGTCGCCGTGATTGCCGCCGGAACACCGTGGGTAGAGCGTGACCGCCGTGCCGGCGGGCCGGGCACCGGGCGAACGCGCGCGACGAGCGCCGTGGCCGCCGGGGCGCTCGCGTTCGCGCTCGCGCTGATGCCCGACGACGCCGACGCGCAGCGCGGCGGCCGGTTCCCCGGCGGGTTCATGCGGTCGCTGGGCGACCCGAACGAGTTCTACACGCCGCCGGACTTCGCCGGCAACCCGGCGTACGACGGCCGCTTCACGTTCGCGCGCATCAAGTATCGTGGCTACGGCTATTGGTCCGGCCGCGAGGGGCCCGGCTGGTCGCATGACTATCCCGACGCCGACGTGCACTTCATGAAGATCGTGCGCGAGGTGACGTCGATGCGCCCGTTCACGAACTCGGGCCGCATCCTGGGCGGCGCCATCGTGGCGCTCGACGACCCGGCGCTGTTCAAGTATCCCTTCGCATACCTCTCCGAGCCGGGCGGCTGGTTCCCGACGGACGCGGAGGCGAAGGGCCTGGGCGCGTACCTGCGGAAGGGCGGCTTCATGATCGTGGACGACTTCCCCTTCGAGGCGTGGGGCACGTTCGAGGCCGCGATGAGCCGCGCCCTGCCCGGGTTGCGCGCCATCCAGCTCACCGGCAAGGAGCCCGTCTTCGACTCGTTCTACAAGGTGGACATGGAGAAGATCCGCCGGGGCTACTCGGGCGGCGGACGGGGCCCGCGCGGTGGCGCGTTCTTCGGGTACTTCGAGAACAACGACCCCACGAAGCGGCTGATGGTGCTCGCCTGCTACGGACAGGACATCGGCGAGTCGTGGCAGTGGTCGGGGCAGGGGTTCATGGCGGTGGACGTCACCAACGAGG
>JAYEKC010000669.1:0-6708 GCA_034716715.1 Gemmatimonadota bacterium
AAACGTGCCACGACGGCCGCCAGCCCCGGCGTCCCGGGGGCGACGGCATCCCGCGCGTAGGCGTCCGCGTCGAGCACCACGGCACCGCGCGCGGCGAGCTGTGCGGCGACGGTGCTCTTGCCGCTCGCGATGTTGCCGGTGAGGCCGACGTGGAGCATGGGTTCCGGGGTGGGCTGGGTGGGGGTGTGGGGTATTACGTTATCCAATCGCCACGATGCGACAACCCGAACTCCGCGCCGAATCCACCGTTCCCGCCCCGCCGCGCAGGGCGGCCGTCCGCCGCCGCCGCGCTGCCCGTGGGTTCACCGTGATCGAACTTGCGATCACGCTGGGCATCGCCGCCATCCTGGCCGCCATGGCGCTGCCGGCGATCGACTTCAACCGCTACCGGATGGACGCCAACGCCCGCCTCGTGCAGAACACACTGCTCTGGGCGCAGGCGCGGGCGGTGCAGCGCAACATGAACGTGCTCGTCCAGTTCGATTACGACCGCTCGCAGTTCCACATCGTGGACGACAGCACGGGCGACGGCGCGTTCACCACGGGGGAGGTGGAGTCGTACCGGCGCCTGGCCGAGAGCATGAAGTTTACCGTGCCGCCCAGCACCATCGACGGCCAGGCCGCGGCGTACGCCACGGGGACGGGGATCACGACGGCCACCTACCCGACGCTCACGTTTTACCCGAACGGTTCGGCCAGCGGCGACGCGGTGATCTACCTCGGGAGCCCCAGGGGGCGACGCCAGGACTACCGGGCCGTGAAGGTGACCGCGTCCACGTCCAAGATGTACATCTACCGGATGGGCGCCAACGGCATCTGGAGCCAGAGCGAACTGTAGCCCGGCGACGCGCAAGCCGGGCCTCGGGCACGGTCAGCCGCGCCGCACGAGCTTGAGGAACTGCGCCACCACGAAGCTCGCGCCGCCCTTCTCGCGGATCTCCTGCGGCGTCGCCTTGAGGTAGCGCTGGCAGGTGTTCCGGAACGCGCTGCCCGAGGGGAATTCCAGTGCCCGCGCCGCGCTGTCGGCGCTCCGGTTGGTGTCCTCGAGCATCTGCGCCGCGACGATGAGCCGTCCCCACGTGATGAGCTTCTGCGGCGGCGGCAGCCCGTCCTGCTGGAGGCGGTTGAGGAGCGTGCGCCGCGTCGTGGTGAGGATCTCCGCGAGGCGGTGCGTCGTCAGCCGGAGGTGGGCGCGGGTCACCGACACGAGCACGGCGTCGCGCGCCACGGGGTGCAGCCCGCCCAGCCGGTTCCGTAGCAGGCTCGCCACGCCACGCGCCTCGGCCTGGCCGAGCACGCTCCGGAGCTGCAGGGGCGAGTCGTCCTGGTCCACGATGATGAGGCCGTCGAAGCCCGCCCGGCCGGCGTCGAAGAGGTCGCGGGCCCGGGCAGGCGTGAAGGACACGTACGCCACGAGGGTGATGCGGGCGAATCGGAGCTTGAGCTGGCGCACGCGGTCGAAGTTCGCGCGCCCGTCGGCGAAGAGGTCGATGGCGGCGAGGTGGACCGCCTCGTCCTCGCAGGCTGCCTGCACCTCGTCCCACGTGCGGCAGGGAATCACCGTGTGCTGGCCGGCGACGGCCTGCATCACGCGGAGGAGGCAGCGGTCCTCGGGGAGCAGCGTGGCGATGACGCCCATGGTGGTGGCGTGGTGTACGGTGACGGCCGGCCCCAGGCCGGTACACCCGAACCATAGCAGCGGGGCCGCGGAAATACCATCACATTGTGATAGATTGGGTGCTCCGCGGCACGGGGCGCTGGCGCTGCCGACGCGCGCGACCGACCTTCCATCATCATGGTTGTGGCGTCCTCCACCCGGATCGAGCTCTGCGCATCCTGCGCCCCGGCGCGGCCGTCGGGGCCTGCCGTCCCGCCCGCAGATCGCGTGGCGCGTCGGGGAGCGCGTCGCCGGCGGGGCATGACGCTGGTGGAGGTGATCCTCGCGATCGTGATCCTCAGCGGGGCGATGCTGGGACTCGGCAACTTTGCGCGAAAATTCCAGTCCGCCAACACGGGATCGACGTCGAAGTCGCTTGCGAGCGACCTCGCCGCGCAGCGCATCGCCGAGGTGCTGGCGTACCGGCCCTATGGATCGATCGTCGCGACATACCACAACACGTCCGAGGCCTTCGCCACGGGCGTGTACCAGGGATTCACGCGGACGACGTACGCGGTCCGGTGCAGCGGGTGTCCGACGGCGTCGAACGACTACATCACCGTGACCGTGGCCGTCACGGGGAACGACCTGCCGGCGGCCGTCACCAAGACGACCGTCATCGCCGCGTTCTGAGCGTGCCGCGCGCCTGCCGACGTCCGCTGCGCCGCGGACTCCGTGACCTCTGCGGCCCCCGCGGCCCCCGCGGCCCCCGCGGCCCCCGCGGCCCCCGCGGCCCCCGCGGCCCCCGCGGCTTCACGCTCATCGAGATGCTGGTCGCGATGACGCTGACGATGCTCGTGTTCGCCATCACCATCCCATTCTTCCGCGCGCAGACGCGGGCCGTGGGGTCGGGCGCGGGGCGGCTCGACGCGACGCAGAATGCGCGGTATGCACAGTCGTCCGTGGACCGGGAACTGCGGCGTGCCGGCGGCGTGTTCGGCCAGCCCGTCATCGTGCAGGCCGCGCCGATGTCGGTGACGTTCAACACGAACCTGTGGGGCCGCGACAGCGTCAGCGATCCCAATGCCGCGTACACCAACGCGGCCCTCGACACCCTGACCACCGAGTCGTTCCAGGTGGGCCTGGCCAAGGCCCTGCCGAAGGCGTCGAAGGTCTATCCCACGGCGACCTACACCGATTCGAACGGGGTGCGGTCGCGGGCGGAAACGATCTCGTTCTTCCTGATCGCCGACCCGTCGTCGGGCCGGAGCGACATCTACTCGCTGTACCGCCGCGTGAACGCCAAGGACAGCACGCTGGTGACGTCGAACCTCTGGATTCCCCCGGACACGGGGTATTTCTTCCGGTACTACCGTATCGCAGCGAGCGGCGCCATCAGCCTCATCCCGCAGGCCAGCCTTCCGCTGTACTGGGACGACGTGACGCGGACCATCGACTCGGTGGGGGTCGTGGAAATGCGGATTGCCGGCTGGTACCACAACCCCCGCGACAACACGGACACGTACCGCACCGTCTACCAGCGCACCCGCGTCGCCAACACGCTCCCCCTCACGCCGACCACGTGCGGGGCGGCGCCCGGCGCGCCGTCCGCCGTCACGGGGACCCGTTTCCCCGCAGCCGGCGACCCGGTGCAGGTGAACGTCGGCTGGACCGCCTCGGCCGACGACGGCACCGGGGCGGGGGACGTCGTCGCGTATTCGGTCATGCGGCGGCCGTCGTCCGGCTCCACCTGGACGCCCGTGGGCAACGTGCCGGCCCGGAGCGCCGGCACGTACACGTTCGCCGATTACGCGATCGTGCAGGGGACGTGGGTGTACGGCGTCGCCGCCACCGACTGCGGCCGGGCGTGGTCGACGACCGCCCAGCAAACGGGCACAGTGGTCATCCCGTGACGCGATTGCGCCGCCCCCGCCGCGGGTCCGCGCTCGTGCTCGTGCTGGTGATGACGCTGTCACTGGCGGGCCTCGCCATTTCGGCCGTGCTGATGACGTCGAGTTCCGCGCTGATGCAGCGCTACTACGACAAGGAGCGCGACTACCGGTTCGCCGCCCGCGCCGCTGCCGCGCTGGTGCTCAGCAGGGTCCAGCGCGATACCACCGTCACGATTCCGGACGACACCGCGTATCGCGCGCTCACGGCAAGCACCATCACCGACGCCACCGGCGCCACGAACACCGCGATCAAGGTCAACGCATACGCCGGGTTTTCGGGCGACACGGCGGGTACCTACATCCCGTTCCTCACCATCATGGCGCAGGCGTACGACACGATGGGCGTCCGCAGCGTCGTGCGGCAGGACCTGCGGTCTGACGCATTCTCCCGCTACGCCATGTTCCTGGACACGTCGTCGGCCACCTCCATTCCGCTCGGCCAGATCTTCCGGGGTCGCGTGCACGGCAACCGCAACTGGTCGCAGGTCGCCACGTCGCCCGGCCCCGATTACTACGACACCCTCACCGTGGTCGGGTCCATCACGGGCACGGGCAACTATCACGGCCTGTCGGCCGTCACGGGCGTGAACCGGATCAAGTGGCCGACCACGTCCACGCTGAGCGGCCTTGCCTCGCTCGCGTCGGCGGGCCGGCTGAGCTTCGCGCCGGCGAACTACTCCTACGTCTCCGTCTGCAACCAGAATCCCCTCGTGGACCTCTCGGGGCAGGAACCGTCCGGAATGAACGGGTGCTACTACTGGGGCGGCTTCCTCCCGACGCTGGGCTACTACAACTGGGCGGGGAATTGGTCGTGGAACATGAAGGGGTCACGGCTTCGCTTCCGTCCCGTGGACGTGAACGGCAATGGCACGTATGAGCCGGCCGAGGGGTTCTTCGAGGTGTTCGACGCCTGGTACGGCATCGACACGGCGAGTCTCCGGGGCGACATGCCGCGTACCAGTCCCGGAAACGTCTACAACATCGTGACGCTGAACCAGTGCGGGATCCTCGCCACCATCAGCGGGCGACGGGAGTTCTTCCCCGTGACGCGCATGCGCGAGGCCTGGGTGCGCACCCGCCTGCAGACCAGCACAGCCCCGGTCGTGACCGCGGCAGATGCCGGCACCGGCGCGGGGTCACTGGGCGAGAGCTCGGGCGGCAACCCGACGGCGGGCGCCGTGAGCAAGGCGCTGAGCTACGGCGTCGGGTACTCGCGCTGCTTCGCGGCGGGAAGCCCGTACCTCATGCTGAGCGAACGCTACGTGAACGGCTCGTGTGCGATCGATTCCGTCCAGGCCAACGTTACCTACGGCTGGGGCGCGCAGGGCCTCGGTTGCGCGGCCTCCCAGCGCTACGGCGGGCAGGACACGACCTTCACGCCCAACGTCACGCGATGCTACATACAGGGCACGAACGGGCAGTGCGACGAAGGGCAGGTGAAACTCGGGTCGTGGCGGCAGTTCAGCAGTGGTGGCGGCACGTCCACCGTTCCCGCGCTGACGACCATCCAGGACCGCGAGCGGCCGTTCCTCTGGCCGATCTCATCCACCTACAACGCCGCGTCGCGGGGCGTGATCTACTCCTCGGCGGGCCCGCTGTTCGTGAGCGACACCCTGCGGGGCTATGCGACGCTCTTCGTGAACGGCGACGTCGTCCTCGTCAACGACCTCGTCTACGACCGGGATCCGGCGGCCTCGGACGCGCTGTGCCGCAACTTCCTCGGGATCATCGCGGCCAACAAGATCGAGATCGCCGACGCGGCGATGAACCGGCCGCGGCCAGACCCGGGCGGCACGTGGCGGTTCCTCGGCTCACCCAACTACACGTTGCACGGCATCATGATGTCGCTCACGGGCGACGTCGGCGTCGAATCGCCAAGCGGCAACCAGGTGCTCGCCACGCCGCTCACCTGCAATGGCACGAACACGTCCGGTGGGTGCATCAATCACACCGGCGGCGTGGTGGCGAAGAGCTACGTGGCCACGACGACCGGGTCGGGGCGGGGCCTCATCGAGAACCGTACCTACGACCCCTGCCAGGCACGCGCGACCAACCGCCGCCCGCCGTTCTTCCCGCTCACCGGCCGGTACGAGACCTACAAGGCCTACGAGGTGGATCCCCGCCAGACCGGCACGTGGGCGCAGGTGAAGGCGTACCTCGCGCGCATCCGGGGAAGCAACCGGGCCGTGCCGTAAGGCCGCCGCCCGGCCCGCCGCGTGCGCCGGTGCCGGCCATTGGCGGTACCGCCCGGCGCGGCTACAGCAACTTTCCCTGACCCTCGTCCGGTGGCGCCACCGCGTGGCAGGCGCGGCAGCGCGCCTCGTAGGTGTCCGCCCCGCCGACCATCACGACGGGTGAGTCGTAGCGGGCCGGCTGCCCGTCGATGAGCCGCTGGTTGCGCGTGGCCGGCGCGCCGCAGCGCACGCAGATGGCATGCAGCTTGTCCACCACCTCGGCGGTGCACATCAGCTGCGGCATCGCACCGAATGGCTCGCCACGGAAGTCGGTGTCGGTGCCCGCGAGGATCACGCGCCGGCCGCGGGCCGCGAGGTCGTTCGCCAGCGGCACGATCTCCGCGTCGAGGAACTGCACCTCGTCGATTGCCACCACCTGCGCGAGCGGGTCGAGGCGGAGCGCGATCTGGTGTGCCGAGTCCACCGGTACCGCCTCGATGCTGCGGCCGTCGTGCGACCCGATCGTGTACACGCCGCCGTAGCGGTCGTCGAGGTGCGACTTGAACACCTGCACCCGCTTCTTCGCGATGAGCGCGCGCCGCACCCGCCGGATCAGCTCCTCGCTCTTGCCGCTGAACATCACGCCGGCAATGACCTCGATCCACCCGCCACTCGGCTGGAAGATACCGACGGTCACGAGCGCGGCCCACCGCGTGGCCCGCGAGGTCCGCGAGGTCCGCCGCGGTCGTCCCGGTCACGTGGCCCGCGGTCGCCACGGTCGCGCGGTGCGCCACGGTCGCGCGGTCCGCCGCGGTCGCGGGGTCCACCCCGGTCACGCGGTCCGCCCCGGTCGCGCGGTCCACCCCCCTCACGTCCGGGCGCGCCGCCGGGCCGCGGCCCGCCCCGCCGCGCCGCCCAGTCGTCATCCTTGCGCGGGCCGGTGGAGCGGCGCGGCGTGGCGTCCGGCCCAGGGGGAACGGACTCG
>JAYEKC010000670.1:0-30558 GCA_034716715.1 Gemmatimonadota bacterium
CGCCATTCGCGACAGCCGTGTGGGACTCTCCGGCGCGCTTGCGCGGGCAATCGCGCGCGCGCGCGACCGGCCGCCGGTGTTCGTGTCTGGCTCCGCCGTGGGGATCTATGGCGACCGGGGCGACGAGTGGCTGGACGAGTCGAGCGAGCCCGGCCGCGACTTCCTGGGCGCCGTGGCGCGCGACTGGGAGGCCGCGACGACGCCGGCGGCGGATGCCGGCGTTCGGGTCGTCCTGCTGCGAACCGGCGTGGTGCTCGGACGTGGCGGCGGAATGCTGGGCCAGCTGGCGCTGCCGTTTCGGCTCGGCGGCGGGGCAACGCTCGGGTCGGGCCGGCAGTGGATGAGCTGGATATCCCTCGGCGATGCGATCCGGGCCATCATCCGCGCGATCGACGACCCCGCGCTGCGCGGTCCGGTGAACGTGGTGAGTCCCGAGCCGGTGCGGAACGCGGACTTCACGGCTGCGCTGGCCCGGGCGCTGCATCGCCCGGCGCTGCTCGCGGTGCCCGCGCCGGTGCTGCGCCTGGCCTTCGGCGAAATGGCCGACGGCGTGCTGCTCGCCAGCCAGCGCGTGCGGCCGGGGGCGCTGGAGCGGCTCAAGTTCTCGTTCGACCATCCGACGATCGACTCGGCGCTCGGGGCGGCGTTCGCGCGATGACAGTATCGAGCTATACGGACTTCCATTGCCACCTGATTCCCGGGGTGGACGACGGGGCGCGCGACGCGGAGTTCAGCGCCGGCGCCCTCGATGCGTTCCGGCGCGCGGGTGTGCGGCAGGTGATCGTCACGCCGCACTTCGACGGTTCACTGACGCACCAGCCGGACCGGCTGGCGGCCCGACTTGCCGAGCTCGACGCCGGTTGGGCGGCGTTGCGGCGCGTGGTGGATGCCGATGCCGAACGCCACGGCTCGCCGATGCGCGTGGAGCGCGGGGCCGAGGTGATGCTCGACGTGCCCGACCCCGACCTGTCGGACGCGCGGATCCGGCTGGCCGGCACCGCATTCGCGCTGGTGGAGTTTCCGGGGCTCCAGCTGCCGGCCGCGAATGCGGCGACGGCGATCGAATTCGTGCGCCGGGGCGGTTGGCGGCCCGTGGTTGCACACCCGGAGCGCTACCGCAACCTCGACGCCGTGGCGGCGCTGGCGCCGCTGCAGGCCGCCGGGGCGGTGTTTCAGGTGAACGCCGGTTCGCTGCTGGCGGAGTACGGCTCGACGGCGCAGCGGCGCGTGGTGGAAATCCTGTCGGCAGGGCTCGCGTCGTATGCCTGCAGCGACTACCACGCGCGGGGCGAACCGGCCACCGATCGGGCCGCGCGCCTCCTGGCAGAGTCGGGGTTCGGCGAGCAGGCCGAGCTGCTGTTTGCCGTCAACCCCGACCGGCTGCTGCGTGGCGAACCGCCGCTTCCCGTGCCGCCGGTGGCAGCGCGGGCGGCGTCGGTGCCCTGGTGGAAACGGCTGCTCGGCGACTAGCGCCGGAGCCCGCGCAGTTGCAGCTCGAAGTCGAGCGAGTTGCTCGCGAGCGACAGGGCGACCTCGAACGACACCTGGCCGCTGATCACGAGGTCGGCGAGATGCTGGTCGAGGGTCTGCGTACCGTACTCCGCGCGTCCTTCGGCGAGGGCCGACCGCATTTCGCCGATTCGGGCCGGGTCGGAAAGGATCTCCCGGATGGCCGGCGTCATCACGAGGATTTCCGCGCCGAGGACGCGGCCCGTGCCGTCGGCGCGCGGCAGCAGCCGCTGCGCCACGATCGTGCGGAGCATCTCGGAGAGCTGGAGGCGGGCGGACTCCTGCTGGTCGGCGGGGAGCGCCGAGACGAACGCCCGTACCGCGGTGACGACGTCGGGCGCCGTCATCTTGGCGACGATGAGGCGTCCTTGTTCGGCGCCACGCTTGGCCAGCGCGATGAGCTCAGGGTCGTCGAGGTCGCCGACGACGATGACGTCGGCGTCCTGATCGAGGGCGGCACGCATGCCGTCGGCGAAGCTGTCGGTGTCGACGCCCACCTCGCGCTGCGTGATGGAGCAGCGGATGTTCTTGTGCAGGAACTCGATGGACGGCTCGATGGAGACGATGTGCCGCCGGCGCGGGGCGTGCGTGTTGAGGTGGTGCACGATCGCGGCGACGGTCGAGGCGCGACCCGAGCCCGGCCCGCCCGTGACGATGACCAGTCCCGAGCCCTGGAGGATGGCGTCGTTGACGGTCGCGGGAAGGCCCAGCGACTCCAGGCTGGGGAGCTCGTCGGGAATGACGCGCATCACGATGGCGAAGCTCGAGCGCTGGCGGAGCACGCTCACGCGGAAGCGCGCGATGCCGGGCGCGCTCCACGGGCCCGTGAAGTCGCGGACGTCGTCGATGGTCGGGGCGTTGTGCGACGTGGAGAGGATGTGCTGCACCATCTCGAACGTGCTCACGGACGAGAGGGGCGGTGTCTCCAGGGGAACGAGCTGCCCGTCGATGCGGGCGTACACGCCGTCGCCGGCTCGCAGGTGGACGTCGGTGGCGCCGCGCTCGATCGCCGTCGCGAGGTAGCGACGGAGGCTTTCGACTTCCTCCTGGGCAGCCGCCGGCCGGAACCGGCGCTCATCGCCGGAGGGCGGGCTGCCGGATTCAGGTCGAGGCGGAATGGCCTGCACGGGTACCGACACTTGGTTCGCGAGTTTTCGAGAATTTACGTGGGCAGGATCCGGGGAGCCCGTAGGTGCCCCGGATTGGGCCAAGATGGTAAATCCTAATACACTGGCGTGTTTTTGTCCAGTACTGTACGTTGTTGGGCATCACAATCCCCCTTCCTTTTATGGTTGTGGGAGGGGATCGAGAGGGTCCCCGTGAGCCCAAGTTCGCCAGACCACGTCCGAGTGATGACGACCGCGCACGCAAATGGTGACTGACGCGGCCCCAAGGGCAGCCCGGTATCCGCACCTCGAGCTGCGCCACCGCGCGCTCGAGGCGCAGCGGCGCCGCTTCTGGCGGGAGCTGCTGTTCGGCGCGCTCACGCTCTTCGGCGACGTGGTGACGTTGTCGGTGGTGTTCGCGGCGTTCGGGGCGCTGCCGATCTCCGAAACACTTGGCGGGCTGGGCGAAGACGGCCACTCGTTCGTGTCGGGCCTGATCCCGACGACGCCCATCGCGCTCTCGCGCCGCGTGACGTTGCTGGTATTCAGCCTGTTCGTGACGCGGTGCTATGCGATGGTTGAGCGACGCCACCACGCGGCGCGCATCTTCGCGGCGCTCCTGCTCGGCCTGGTGCTGCCCCGGTGGGTGGAGGTCTGGTCGTCGAACCTGCCGTCGCGCTGGCTGCTGGTGGGGCTGGTGCTCGCGGGGAGCTGGGTGGCGCTGATGGTGCAACGGCGCCTCTTCCTCAGGGCGTTGCGCTCGCTTGACCCGCGGCGCCACGAGGTGTCGCGCACGCTGGTGGTGGGCACGGCGGATGAGGTGGAGCGCATCATCGCGGAACGCACTGATGACGGCGCGACGCTGCCGACGCAGCACGTGATCGACGGGTCGTGGCCGGCGTCGGGGGCCGACGGCATCCGCCAGCTGGCGACGGCGGTGGCGGATGCGAATGCCGACGCCGTGGTGCTCGTGGGGCCGGCGTCCGATGCGGCGCTACAGGCGGTGATCATCGGCGGGGCGAGTGCGGGTGCCACCGTGTATGCGTCGCGGCGGGCCGCGTTCCGGCAGCTCGACGAGACGACCTTCGTGCTGCGGGGGTCGGAGCCGTTGTCGTTGCTGTCGCGGCCAGCGCTCGTGGGATCGCAGCTGGTGCTGAAGCGGTTCCTCGACTTCGTGGGCGCGCTGGCGGGGCTGGCGGTGCTCTCGCCGGTGTTCCTGCTCGTGGCGCTGGCCGTGCGGTTCACGTCGCGTGGCCCGGTGTTCTTCCGCCAGCGGCGCGTGGGACTGGGCGGCGACGTCTTCGAGATGCTGAAGTTCCGCACCATGGTGGCCGACGCCGAGCAGCGGCAGGCGGCGCTGGCCGCGGCGAACGTCTATGCGTCGGATCCGCTCTTCAAGCTGGCGGAGGATCCGCGCATGACGGTCATTGGCCACTGGCTGCGGCGATCGTCGCTCGACGAGCTGCCGCAACTCTTCAACGTGGTCCGCGGCGAGATGTCGCTCGTGGGTCCGCGGCCGGCCCTGCCCTCGGAAGTGGCGCGCTACGAGCAGCACCACCTGGTGCGCTTCGAAGTGCTGCCGGGCATGACCGGCCCGTGGCAGGTGAGCGGACGCAACGCCATTCGCGACTTCGAGCAGGTGGTGCGGCTCGAGGGCGAGTACATCCGCGGGTGGACGGTGTGGCGCGACCTGCAAATCCTGCTGCGCACCGTGCCCGCGGTGCTGAGCATGCGGGGCGCGTTCTGACGGCGGCGCCGGGGCGCCGAACGGGCCGCGGTGAAGTTGCCTCGCACACCGTCAATCGTTTTGTCACAGGGGCGTCCCGTCCGGGGGCGCGTGTTCACCTACAGTCAGCCATGACACCTAACGGAAGCATTGGCAGGCGACGACTGATCCTTGCGGCGCTCGTCGCGGTTCTCGCCGCCGGGGCCAGCGGGTGCGCCACGCGGCGGCCCGAGTCTATGACTCCTGTCGCGCCGGTGGCGGCGTCCGTCGTGTGGAAGATCGAGGAGGGCGACCAGGTCCGCACACGCGTGTTCCGAAGCCCGGACCTGAACGTCGAGGCGATCGTCAGCGACAACGGCACCGCCTATTTCCCGGGCGTGGGGCGGATCGTGGTGCGCGGGATGACGCCCGACTCGCTCGAGCAGCAGCTCAACCAGCGCTATGCGACCGGGGTGCTGCGGGATCCGGCAGTGCAGGTGACGATGCAGCGGAACGTGACGTTGTATGGCCAGGTGAAGGCGCCCGGCGTCTATGCGGTTGATCCGGCCACGACCCTCCTCGGCCTGGTGGCGCGCGCCGGCGGTCCGTCGAGCGCGGGCGGAACGCCGCAGATCTCGCTGGAGAAGTCGGATGGGCGGCGCTTCCTGCTGCCGGGCGAGGCGCGCCTTGGGTCGATCGACCTGCACGCGGACGACGCGGTGTACATGGCCGAGAACAGTTTCTTCGTGCGGAACGCGACGGCACTCCAGGCGACGTCGCTCGTCGTGACGATGATCTCCACCCTGGTGAGCGTGGTGCTCATCGTCTCGCGCTGATTCGTGGAACAGCTCCCCGCCCTCGCGACTCCCCTCGCCGACCCGAATCCGGAGGTTGACCTCCGGCGGTACTGGCAGACGCTGTCCCGCAGCGCCTGGATCATCGTCGTCTGCGTTGGCATGGCCGTGGCCGCCGCGGTGGCGGCGGTCCGCAAGATCCAGCCGATGTACCAGGCAACGGCGACGGTGCGGATCGACGATGCCAGGCAGAATGCCTCGCCGGCGGCCCTCTACTACTTTGGCGGGTCGGACTACCAGACGCTGCTCGCGCAGGCGTCGGAGGTAATCACGAGCCGGAGTCTCGCGGCGCGCGTGGTGGACGACCTCGGGCTGCGCATCGGGATCGAGCAGCCGGTCCGCAACGCGCTGACGCGGAGCCTGTACCTCTCGGCCGCGTCCACGCAGCCGGACGCGCCGTCGGAGCGCTACCGGATCGTGCGGGTGCCGGCGGGGCACGAGGTGCGGCTGGCGTCCAATGACTCGCTGCTGGGCACGTATCCGGATACGGGGGCGGTTCCGATCATCGGCGGGTACGTTCGGCTCACGGGGGAGGCGAAGGCGCTCGACCGGCTCACGATCGGGCTGGTGCGCCGCGTGGATGCCGCCGAGGGGCTGCGCGGGTCCATCGAGGTGAGCCAGCAGAACAAGGATGCAAACGTGCTGGCCATCACGTTTCGGGGCCCCGACTCAGTTCTCGCGCGCGACATTCCGAATGCCGTGGCCCGGGCGTTCGTGCAGCGCAAGATGGAACTCGACCGCAGCGGCGCAACGGCCCGGGTGGACTTCCTGCAGCGGCAGCGCGCGGCCCTCGGCGCCGACATTGGCGAAGCGGAAGATTCGATCCGGCTGTACCTCCAGCGTCAAGGCATTGCCAGCTTGCCGCAGTTGGAGCAAATGCTGGGTGGCGAACTCGGCAACCTGAACGCATCGCTGCGGGACATCGACGAGCAGCGCGCCAACTTGCGCCGTGCGCTGGAGCCACCGCCGGTCACCCGGGACTCCATTGAGCAAGCCGAAGCGTGGCTCCGACAGTTGCAGGCCACACGGGACTTCGTGAGATCCGGCATTGCGACCGGGGAGGTGGCTCGCCTCGAAAATCTCATCTCGTCACGGCGAGAGCTACTCACCACGCTGCTGCCGGCGTCCGGGCGCGTGCAGGCGCTCGACGACCAGATCGTGGCGACGGTCGGCACGATCCGACAGCGGACCGTGCAATACGTGACCAACCTGGACAGTGAGTATGTCAACACCGGGCGGCAGATTGCTGCGGTAACGGCCCGGCTCCAGAAGATTCCGGAGCAAGCGCTTGAGCTCAACAAGCTCGAGCGCAACCGGCGCGTCATCGAAGAGATGATCACGATCGTGCAGTCGCAGCTGAAGGAGGCCGAGATATCGGCGGCGGTGAGCGATTCGACGGCGTCCATGCTCGACGACGCCATCACGCCGTCGCAGCAGACCGGCTCGTCGGAGACGCTGATCTACGCGGTGGCCATCCTCTCGGGGCTCATCGTGGGCGTGTTCGTGGCCTTCCTCCGCGACTGGCTCGACACGACGATCCGCAGTGAACGCGACCTGGCGGGCATCGTGGGGGCCACGGTCGTCGGGATCATCCCCAACCTGCAGCAGCAGTCGCGGTCGGCGGGGTACCGGCTTCCGGCGGCCTCGCAGGGTGACCAGCCGCCGGCAGCGGGCCGGGAATTCCAGACGCCGGCCGCGGAAGCGTACCGCACGCTCCGCACGAACCTGAACTACCTCACGCCGCCGCGTGCGCCGCACGTGATCGTGATCACGAGCGCGCTGCCGGGCGACGGCAAGACGACGACGACCGTCAACCTCGCGGTCACGCTCGCCCACCAAGGCCAGCGCGTGATCCTGATCGACGCGGAAACCCGGCGCGGCACGGTGCACGAGGTCTTCGGCATTCCCCCGGCACCGGGGTTCTTCGACCTCATGTACGGCCAGGCGTCGCCCGGCGAGTGCATCCGGCGTGTGCAGATGGAGGGCGGCGGAACGATCGACGTCCTGCCGCTGGGGAGTTCGCCGAGCGTGAATCCGGCCGACCTTTTGGTGGCGGCACGCCTGGAACCGCTGTTCGAGCGCCTGCGGGGCCAGTATGACTACGTGCTGCTCGACACGCCGCCGCTGAACCTGTTCACGGACGCGGCGCTGATCGGCGCGCATGCCGACGCCCTCCTGCTGGTGGCGCGAGCGGACAAGACCGACCGCGATGAGCTGCGCTACGCGGTGCAGCAGTTGCGGAACGTGCAGGTGACCCTGGCCGGCGCGATCCTGAACGACGTGGAGTTCCGTCGCAGCTCGCGGTACCGCGTCGGCTACGGCTACTATTACGACTATGCCCGCTGACCGCTTTTCTGCCAGCATCGGGCCGCAGGGCAGCGCCGTCACGCGTGGGGCCCGCGAGCTTGCCCCGGACCTGTTCGACACGGGGGCGGAGCGCCTCCCGAGCAGCGGGCAGCTGAGCGCGGCGACCATCGCCGGGCTGGTGCTGTTCGCCATCGAGCTGCTGGTGGCCCCGCTGGTGTTCGCGATCTCGCTTGCGGGCGCGGTCCTCACCTGGTGGCTGCTGGACCAGCCGTGGTCGGGGCGCCGACGCAACTCGCGCCGGCGGGGCATCAACTCCCGGCTGCTCTACCTCAGCACGCTGATGCTCGTGGGCATGTGGCTGACGGTGATGTTCATCTTCCGGGCCAGCGATCCCACGCTCTCCGCCGGGTTCACCACCACGTTGCCGATGCAGATGTTCGGCGTGGACTTCTCGCTGCTGCAGTCACTGAACGGGATGCGGACGTATCGCGTGAGCAACGCGCCGGTGGTCGCCGCCGAGCCGTCCGTGGCGCCGTTCGGGTTGTTCGTGCACGGCGTGGGGTCCACCATCAGCATCAGCCTCCTCGCGTACGCGATCACCACGGGCCGGCGCCGGTTACGGCGTCGCATCCGGGCCGAGCAGTCGGCGCGTGAGCGCGCCGTGCGATCGGCGGCCGACGGCGGGTAGCGGGTCCCGGGGTGCAGGCCGCGCCGGCGCAGCGCATGCCTTCGCCCGCACCGGGCGTAACGCCGCCGGGCCGGACCGGCGGCGGCGAGTCGACGCATGGCAAGGTGGGCCTGGTCCCCATCCTGCTGGTCCTGTACGCGGCGGCCTCGGTCGCCCTCCTCGCGGGCCTCGGCGGCAAGCTCGCCAACATCGCGTTCGTGGCCCTGTCAGTGGGAACGGGGCTCGTGCTCTATGCGCGCGGGCCGGCAGCCTATGTCAGCTTCACGCTCTGGCTCTGGTTCCTCACGCCGTTCGTGCGGCGCGTCTTCGACCTGCACCACGGCTGGACGCCAGCGAGCCCGGTCCTGTTGGCGCCCCTCACCGTTGCCCTCATCTCGGTGTTCACGGTCCTGTCCCGGCTGAGCGAGTTGCGCGGCATCCTGTATGCCCCGTTCCTGCTGGTGTTCCTCGCGTTCGCGTACGGGTTCTCGGTGGGCGTGATCAACGCCGGCGTGATCCCGGCCACGTATGCCCTGCTCACGTGGCTGGCGCCCGCACTCTTCGGGCTCTACGTGGCGATCCACTGGCGGCGGTACCCGGAGTTCGCGGCGACGGTGCGGACGACGTTCCTGTGGGCGCTGCCGATCCTGGCGGCGTACGGGGTCTACCAGTTCGTGCGGATGCCCCGGTGGGACGCCCAGTGGATGATCAACGCGGACCTCAAGAGCATCGGCGAGCCGCGCCCGTTCCTGGCCCGGGTGTTCGGCACGCTCAACACGCCCGGTCCGTACGGCGCGTTCCTCTGCGCGGGCTCATTGATGCTGCTTGCGCACCGCGGGCGTCTCCGCTTCGTGGGCATCGGCATCGCGATCGTCTCGCTGCTGCTCACGCGCACGCGTGCGGCCTGGGCGGCGTTCATCATCGGACTCCTGGTGCAGCAGGTCGGACAGCCGCTGCGTCACCTGCCGCGGTACGTCGTGACGCTGGTCGCGGTGGCGCTCATCGCGATCCCGATTGCCCGGATGCCCCAGTTCAGCGCCCTCATCGCGCCGCGGCTCAAGTCCCTGACCAACCTTTCGCAAGACAACTCGTTCATCAAGCGGTACAACTTTTCGCAGTCGGCCGCGACGAGCATCGTGGAGACGGCCGAAGGCAACGGACTGGGCACGACTGGCGGCGCGATCAAGCTTCGCGGTGGCGGCGGTGTCCGGTCGCTCGACAACGGGTTCCTCGAGGTCTTCTTCATCTTCGGCTGGCCCGGGGGCACGCTGTTCTTCCTGGGCGTTCTCGGGCTGGTACTGCAGTCGGCGCGGTTCCGGGAGACCCGCGCCGATCCCTTCGCGAACGCAGTACGAGCCATCTCGGTGGCGCTCGTCTCCATGTTGCCCATCGGCGACGTGTTCACCGGATCGACCGGCGTCCTCCTGTGGATGTGTGGCGGGTTCGGGATTGCCGGTCACGCCTACCACCTGACCACCGGGCTCGCGCTGCGGTCGGCGCGGGCGCGACAGGCGATCCGGTCGCCGCTTCAGCCCGCGCCAGGGGCGGTACCCGCCCTGGCGAGCGTTCCCGCCCGGCCCGGCCGGGGCTGACGCCGCACGCACGCGTCCGGGGGGTTCGCCACGCTCCGACCCGTAGTACTCGTACTCGCCTCGTGCCGCCACGTGCGCGCGGAGGCCCGCTGATGGCGCCGCCGGGCTGGGGCCGCGCCGTCCGCCTTGCGCGCGCCGTGGAAGGCGCGATACGGCGCCGCTCCCGCCGGGGGGTGATCCTGCTCTATCACCGGGTGGCGGGGCCGCGCTTCGACCCGCTGCTCCTCGATGTCTCGCCGGCCAACTTCGATGCGCAGCTTGCCGTGCTCCGCCGGGAGACCGACGTGCTGCCGCTCGCCGAGTTCGAGCGGCGACGCCGGGCGGGGACGCTGCCGCCGCGCGCATCAGCCGTGACGTTCGACGACGGATACGCCGACAACCTGCACGCGGCCGCGCCGGCGCTGGCGCGCCACGCGGTGCCCGCGACCGTGTTCGTGGCGTCGGGGATGGTCGGTGCGGGCGGCGAGTTCTGGTGGGACGACGTGGAGCGCATCGCCTTCACGGCCTCGGCGCTCGCGGCCCCTGCGCCCATCGCCCGCGTGGAATGGGATGGGGACGGAGGGGCGCCAGGCGCGGCGAGTGCGCTGCCATCGTGGAACGTCGAAATGCCGGGGACGCCAACCGCCCGGCACTCGCTCTACCGCGCGCTGCTCGCGGCGGTGCGGCCGCTGGAACCGGGGAAACAGTCTCGCGCGGTCTCCGCGCTCCGCCGCTGGGCCGGCGTTCCGGATGGTGCCCGCCCCACGCACCGCGCGCTGACCGCCGAGGAACTCGCCGAACTGGCGGGCCGGCCCGGCGTCGCGATCGGGTCCCACACCGTGACGCATCCCGTGCTCGCACTGCTGGACGAGGCCGCGCAGCGTGACGAACTGATGGCGTGTCGTGCCGCACTTGCTCGCACGACGGGCCGCGCGGTGGACGCGCTGGCATATCCGTTCGGCACCCGGGCGGATGTGTCGCGGGCATCCACGCGGGCTGCGCGCGCGGCAGGCTACGACGTGGCGTTCGCCAACGAGCCCGCGACCGCGTGGCGCGGGTCGAGCCGGTGGCGCGTGCCACGCCTCCTCGTTCGCGACTGGTCCGGCGAGGAGTTCTCGCGGCGGCTCGCCGCCTGGTGGCAGTTGTGACGCGCGCGGTGAGGGTCCTGTCCGTGTGCACGTCGGATGGCGGCGGCGGCGCCGAGCGCGTGGCGCGCGACCTGCATGAGCACTATCGCGGGGCGGGGCTCGACGCCTGGCTGGCGGTGGGCCGGGTGCGCGTGGGCGACGCATGGACGCGTGAAATCCCGAACCGGGCGCACCGCTCCACGTGGGCACGGGGGTGGATGCGCGTAGCGGACGCGTTGCCATCCCGCGGCGCCGGTTTCCATGCCGCCAAGGCGCTCCGCGGTGCGGTGGCGGAACCGGGACGATGGTGGCGGGCGCGCCGCGGAGAGGAGGATTTCGACTTTCCCGGGACGGCGCACGCGTTCGAGGCGGGCGGCGCCTCGCCCGACGTGGTGCACCTGCACAACCTGCACGGTGGCTATTTCGACCTTCGCGTTCTTCCAGACTGGAGTCGGCGCGCGCCCACCGTGCTGAGCCTGCATGACGCGTGGATGCTGTCGGGGCACTGCGCGCATCCATTCGGGTGCGAAGGCTGGCGCACCGGGTGCGGCGCGTGTCCGGCGCTCTGGATCCATCCGGCCGTGCCCCGCGACGCGACGGCGTTCAACTTGGCGCGAAAGCGGGACCTCTATTCGCGCAGCGCCCTGCACGTCGGAGTGCCGTGCCGCTGGCTGGCGACGCGCGTCGAGGAGTCCGCGCTGGCGCCGGCGGTCCGCTCGATGCGCGTGATTCCCTATGGCGTGAACCTCGACGTATACCGCCCGGTGCCGGACAAGGCCGCCCTTCGCGCGGCGCTCGGACTCGATCCGTCGCGGCCGACGTTCCTGGTGTTCGCCAATGCGCTCAACGAACGTTCGTGGAAGGACGGCACGACCTTTCGCGCGGCCCTCGAACGCGTGGGAACCGCGGCGGCGGCCCAGTGGGTCATGCTTGGCGATGCCGGGCCCGATGTTCACGTGGGGCGCGTGCGGCTCCGGCACGCGCGGGCCGAGCGCGACGACCGCGCCTTTGCGCGGTGGTACCAGGCTGCCGACGCGTACGTCCATCCCGCTCGTGCGGACACGTTCCCGCTCGTGAACCTCGAGGCACAGGCGTGCGGGGCGGCGGTGATCGCCACCGCGGTGGACGGGATTCCGGAGCAGGTGACGCCGGCGGACCCCGCCGAGGTGGCTGCCGGGCGCATCGCGCCCGGATCCACTGCGATGCTTGCCGCTCCGGGACGACCTGCGAGCCTTGCGGCTGCGCTGGACGCCCTTGCGACCTGTCCACCGGAGGCGCGGGCGCGGCTCGGCCTGCAGGCGGCCGCGCACGCACGCACGCGCTTTGACAGGAACACGTACCGGCGCGAATATGAGGCGTGGCTGCGGGACCTCGCGGCGCGGCCGCTGCCGGACACTCCACGCCGCGCATGAGGGCGACCGCGGCACCGTCCGGCGCCCCGCCCACGCCTCTACCCACCAACACGATGCTTGCCTTGATCCTGGCCGGGGGGAAGGGAACGCGGCTCCAGCCGTTCACCTTCACCATTCCCAAGCCGCTGCTTCCGCTTGGCGACGTGCCTGTGCTGGAAGTGGTGGTTCGCCAGTTGGCGGGCGCCGGGTTTAGCCGCGTGGTGCTCGCGCTGGGCCACATGGCGCCGCTGTTCACCGCCCAGTTTGGCGACGGGTCGGCGTACGGCCTTCGGATCGATCACCTGGTGGAACGCGAGCCGCTCGGGACGGCGGCGCCGTTGCGTGCGCTCACGGACGCGCCGGACGAATTCCTGGTGATGAACGGCGACCTGCTCACGGACCTCGACTATGGTACGCTCATGGCGGCGCACCGGGCGAGCGGCGCGGCGGCGACGATCGCGGTCACGGCACGGGAGGAGAAGATCGACTACGGCGTGATCGAGGTCGGGCCCGACGGCGCGTTCGTGGACTACAGGGAAAAGCCGCGCATCCCGTACTACGTGAGCATGGGCATCAACGTGCTCTCGCGCCGCGCGCTGGCGCACGTGCCGGCAAGCGGACGCTTCGACATGCCGGACCTGATGCTGGCCCTCCACCGGAGCGGCGCCGGCGTGCACTGTCATCGCACGGCGTGCTACTGGCAGGACATTGGCCGGTTCGACGATTACGCCCGGGCGAGCGAGGACTTTGCGCGCGATCCGGGGCGCTTCGTCGCGCCGCGGCGCGGCGCGTGACGCCGCGGGTCCTGGTCACCGGCGCGGCCGGGTTCATCGCCGGGCACCTGGCCGGCGCGCTGCGCGGCGCCGGCGTCGCGCGGATCGCGGGGGTGGACCGGCAGGCGGTTCCCGCGGGACGCGTGGACGTCGCGCACCTGGCGGACCTCCTGAACGCGGCCGACGTCGCACGCGTCGTGGCCGAGTGGCGGCCGGACGAGGTATATCATCTCGTGGGCGACGCGAGAGGGCCCGAGGCCGACGTCAGCCGGTCGAACATCGAGACGGCCCGCACGCTGCTTGCCGCCATTCGCGCCCACGCGCCGGAGGCCGCCGTCGTGCTGCTTGGATCGGCGGCTGAGTACGGCGAAGTGCCGGCGAACGCGCAGCCGGTGACCGAGTCGTGGGAGGGGCATCCGCAATCGGCATATGGGCGGGCCAAGCAGCAGGTCAGCCGCCTGGCCGTGGCGGCGGCGGACGATGGCATGCGGGTCGTGGTGGCGCGCCCCTTCAACGTGGTGGGCGCGCGCGTGCCTGCCACCCTGGTCGTCGGCGCGGTGGTGGAGCGGTTGCGGCTGGCGGTGGCGGCCGACGGCCCCCGCCGCATACAGGTCGGCGATACGACCGGTGTGCGCGACTTCGTGGACGCCGGCGACGTGGCAGGCGGCCTCGTGCGCCTCGCGCGGCGCGGCGCTCCGGGCAGCGCCTACAACCTCTGCACGGGGCGCGGCCATACGGTGGCAGACGTCGTCGAGCGTCTGGTGCGTCTCGCGGGTGGCGGCGTGGAGGTCGCATCGGTGCCCGGCCTGAGTCGGCCGGGCGACGTGCGGGCGCTGGTCGGGTCGCCCGCGCGCGCCGCGATGCTGGGCTGGCGCGCCGAGCGTTCGCTCGACGATAGCCTCGCCGACGCCTGGGCCGCCGCACCCGCGGCGGTGCGCGTGTGAGAGACGCGCTCGCACGGGTGGCCACGGGGCGCGACGGCTCGCGCTTCTCGAGCGACGTTGCGCGGGTCGCGGCAGAGCTCCACGCGGCCGTCGCGGGGCGCCGGTTGCTGGTGGTGGGCGGGGCAGGGAGCATCGGCGCAGCTACCGTGCGGGCGTTGCTGCCGCTCGGCCCGGCCGTGATCGACGTCGTGGACCACGACGAAAACGCGCTCGCGGAGCTGGTTCGCGACGTCCGCAGCGACGGCGTCGTGCGGGCGGGCACCGCGCTCCGCTGCGTTCCGCTGGACTACGGCTCGCCCGTCGCCCAGCGGTTCGTCACCGCGCCGGGCCGGTACGATGCCGTGCTGCACTTTGCCGCGCTCAAGCACGTGCGGTCGGAGAAGGACGTGCCCTCGGTGCTGCAGATGGTCGACACGAACGTGCTGAAGCAGCGGCGGCTGATGGGCTGGCTTGCCGCGGCAGGCGCGCCGGACCGCTACTTCGCCGTGTCCACGGACAAGGCTGCCAACCCGGCCAACTTCATGGGGGCGAGCAAGCGGCTGATGGAGCACCTGCTGTTCACGCCCGGCGCCACGGCCATGCAAAGGGCCGCGCGGACGTCGGCACGGTTTGCCAACGTCGCGTTTTCTGCCGGCAGCCTCCTGGCCGGCTGGCGCGAGCGGATGGACAAGGGGCAGCCGCTCGCGGTGCCGCGCGACGCGCGCCGGTATTTCGTGTCGCTGGACGAGGCGGCCGAGATCTGCCTCGTCGCGGCGTTTGGCCTGCCGCCGGCGCACCTGGCCGTGCCGCGCATGACGCCGGAAGCCGACCTGCGCGACCTCGTGGCGATTGCGGAAGCGTTCGTGCGCCGGTCGGGGTACGAGCCGGCGCGGTACGATGCCGAAGACGACGCGCGGACCGCGATGGCCCGCGACGTTCCCGCGGGCCGGTGGCCGGTGCTCGTCACGGCACTCGACACGGCCGGCGAGAAGGAGGCGGAAGAATTCATCGGTCGCGGCGAGGCACCGGTGGACCTTGGCTACGCGGCCCTGCTCGGGGTTCCCCAGCGGGGCGCCGACGGCGCCGTCCTCGCGGCGGTGTTGGAGCAGCTGGAGGCGTGGGTGACCCGGCCGGATCTTCGCGTCGATCGCGCGGACATCGCGGCCGCCGTGGGCCGGGTGGTGCCCGAGTTTGCCCACGCCGGCGGGCTGCACCGACTGGACGACCGGATGTGATGGCGAGCGGCGGAGCGATTGCCCACAATGCGCGCGCGCACGACGCACTGGGTGCGGGCTACGATGCGCGGCACCCGGAGATCTTCAACCCGGTCGAGCAGGAGCGCCTGGGCACGGCCGTTCGGCGGGCCGTGGCTCTGGCCAGCGCGGACGGCCGTCCGGTGCGCGCGCTCGATGTCGGATGCGGCACGGGCAACGTGACGGCGCACCTCATCGCGGCGGGCGCCACGGTGACCGCGGCTGACCTCTCGGCGACGTTCCTCGGGCTCGTGCGCGAGCGCTTCGCCGCCACCGGTCGCCTCGACGGCGTGCTGCAGCTGGGCGGCCGAGACCTGCGGCCGGCCGCCGACGGGGCGTACGACCTGGTGGCGGCCTATTCCGTGCTGCACCACGTGCCCGACTACGTGGCCCTCGTGCGGGACATGGCGCGCGTGACCGCCCCGGGTGGCGTGGTGATGATCGACCATGAGTGGCTCGACTCGGCGTGGACGTCGCCCGAGCGGGCGCTCTTCCTCCGCGAGGCGGTGGTCTGGCCGCGGCGCCGCTGGTGGTACTGGCTGCAGCCGTCCCGGTACTGGCGGCGCGTCCGGCCGCTGCTGGAGTGGCGCCGCTGGCTCAACCCCCGATGGATGCCGGAAGGCGACCTCCACATCTGGCCCGACGACCACATCGAGTGGGCGCGCGTCGAGGCCGCCCTGGCCGACGGGGGATGCGCCGTGGCCCACCGGGAAGGGTACCTCGCCTTCGAGCCGCGCTACCGGCGCGAGGCGTGGGAGGCGTGGCGGGCGCGCTGCACGGACACGCAGCTGCTCCTGGCGCGCAAGGCCGCATGAGCGCCCCGCTGTTCACCGTCATCACGCCGTCGTTCAACCAGGGACGGTACCTGGCGGAGACGATCGAGTCGGTGCTGGCGCAGGACGTTCCCGGGCTCGAGTACCTCGTGGTCGATGGCGGCAGCACGGACGAGAGCGTGGACGTGATCAAGCGGTACGCCAACCGGATCACGTGGTGGGTGTCGGAGCCCGACGCCGGCCAGGCGGACGCCATCAACAAGGGGCTCGCGCGGGCGACGGGCCGCTACGTCACGTTCCTCAATTCCGACGACACCTACCTGCCCGGCGCGCTCCACGCGATGATCGACGCGTTCGGTCGCGGTCCGGATGTCCACTGGGTGGCCGGCGGCGTGATCGGATTCGGGACCGCCGCCGCTCCCGTGCAGGAGTGGCACCTGCCGCGCGTACCGCGCTCGCTGCTGGACTGCGTCACGGGACGCTTCCAGATGGCGCAGCCCGGGCACGCATGGCGGCTTGAGACCCTGCGCGACGCCGGCGGTTTCGACGTGTCCCTTCGGTGGTATTTCGACCTGGAACTGTATGCGCGACTTCTTGCGCGAGGCGAGCGCTGCGTTCCCATCAATCGGCCGCTGGCGTCGTATCGGTTCCACCCGGCGAGCAAGACCGTGGCCGAAACGGACCAGCGGGAGCCGGACTGGGACGTCATCCGGGCACGGTACCTGCCCCTGCTGCGGCCACATGAGCGGGTGATTGCGTGGCACCGGATTGCGATGCGCAGGGCCGGCGCCCTCTACAGCAGCTCTGCCCGTGCCGCCACCGAGGGGCGGAGGGCAAATGCGCGCGGCCTGTTCGCTGCCGGCGTACGCAGCTATCCTCCGAGCCTCTTCGGCCGGCACGGCCTCGGGGCGCTCCGGCGCCTCCTGGGGGGCGGTCCATGACCGGAGCCGAACCAGTTCGTGTCTTCATGCCGTGCACCGGGCTCGGCCGCGAGCAGCGGGGATTCGAGGCGTTCACCCGCGAGTGCGCCAGCGCGCTCGCGGCATCCCCTGGCCTGCGCGTGACCGTGTTCGGTGGCGGCGGGCCAGACATGAAGCCGGGCGAGCGATCGATCTGGACCCTGCCGCGATCCGGATCGATCGCGCGCGCACTCGGGGCGGTCACGCCGCGCGACGCCTACTTCTTCGAGCAAGCGAGCTTCTTTCCCGGCTTCGCGCGTGTCCTCACGTCCGGGCGCCCGCACGTCGTCTACTTCGGCGACGTGAACGTCGGCAACGCCTGCTGGCACTGGCGTCGCCTGACGCGCCAGCGGTACCGGTTGCTGTACTACAATGGTGGCGCAACGACCAGGCCATTCACGCGATGTGATCTCGTGCAGCAGGTGAGTCCGGAGCACATGGACGCGGCCGTTGCGAGGGGCGAATCGCCGGACCGGATGTTCCTCCTGCCGCATGCCGTCGCCATGCGCCGCGAGTTCACCCCGCTCGCTCCGGACGAACGGGCGCGGCGTCGGGCAGCGCTTGGGGTCCATCCTGACGCTACCGTCGTCCTGTCGGTCGGCGCGTTGAACGCACAGAAACGGATGGCGTACGTCATCGACGAGGTATCGGCGATGCCCGGCGCGCCGCATCTTCTGCTGGTTGGCGCCGTGACCCCCGAAACGTCGGAGATCCGGCAACGCGCCGTGGGGCGCCTCGGTGGCCGGTGCACGCTCCTCACGCTTCCCCGCGACCAGGCGCGGCGGGTCTACGCCCTGGCTGACGCGTTCGTGCTCGCATCGCTGCGCGAAGGGTTCGGCATTGTGCAGGTCGAGGCACTCGATGCCGGCCTGCCGTGCGTCGTGCACGACACGCCGACGAGCGCCTACGTGCTGGGGGATCACGGAGTGCGAGCCGACTTGCGGAATCCTGGAGCCTTGGCTCAAGCGCTGTTGCATGCCTTGCGCGAGGACACGGCCACGGCGCGGGCGGCTCGACACGCCTCGGCGTACGCGCGATTCTCCTGGGACCGGCTTGGTCCGATGTATGCCGACGCCCTGGTCGCCTGCGCGGACAACCGGAATCCAACTGAAGGTGGACGCGCATGACGTCGCCGGACATTCCCGTCGTCCTCTTCGCATATCGCCGGCCTGATCTGCTCGCCCGATGCCTCGCCTCACTGCGGGCGAACGATGTGTCCCGGATCTATGCGTTTTCGGACGGTCCCCGTGACGCCTCGGCGACGAGCGACGTCGCCGCCGTGCGCGCCCTGCTCAAGTCCGTTGACTGGGCGCCACTGGAACTCGTTGCGGCTGATGGGAATCTCGGCGTCTCGTCATCGCAGTTCCGGGGAATCTCCGCCGTCCTCGACCGGCACGAGATGGCCGTGGTCGTGGAAGAAGACCTGGAATTCGGGCCGGGCACGTACGCCTTCGTGTGCGAGGGCCTGCGGCGCTACCGGGAGGAACCGCGCGCGATGGGCGTTACGGCCTGGAACCACGCGCGGGTGACGCCGCCCGGCGTCACGCAACCATACTTCACGGGGCGAATGTCGGGCCTCATGTGGGGTACGTGGTGGCGGGCGTGGGACGGAATCCTCGAGAAGACAGCCCGCGAGCTGCGGGATGATTGCCTTGCGCGCGGCATCGATCCCGGCCGATTCGGTGCCGACTTGGTGGAGTCCGTGGTGCACGAGGAGGAGCGCGGGATGTGGGACATTCGGTTCAATCTCCATATGCTTGCGCGCGGCGGGCTCTTCCTGTTTCCCGCGCGGTCGATGGTGCGCCATACGGGCTACGACCCGCGGGCCACCAATTCGCCCCATTCGGCGGGCTGGGAGGACGTGATGGAGCCGGCGCCGTCGCTCGCGTCCGTCGAGTGGC
The DNA here is from genome assembly GCA_034716715.1 of Gemmatimonadota bacterium. Classification (GTDB taxonomy): domain Bacteria; phylum Gemmatimonadota; class Gemmatimonadetes; order Gemmatimonadales; family Gemmatimonadaceae; genus Fen-1231. Next base: position 18,820 of record JAYEKC010000670.1, read on the forward strand.
CGGCGGTGGTGGAACAACCGGGGTCGGCACGGCTCTGGCGTGCGGCGGTGGCACCACCACGACCGTCGTGGCGGGCGCGGCTCCGACGGCTCTTCCGATGATCCCGGGCGGACCATGAGGCGGTCCTGGCGGACACTGATCGGTCGCGTGCGCGGCCTGGCAGGGCGCACGATCGTGACCCTGCGCCTCGAGTGGCTGCGGCACCGACTGTCGTCATCGACGCATGGGACCGAGGTCACGCTCGCCGGGCTTCGCCTCCGGATTACCGATGGCGCGAACGCGTACATGCAATTCAAGGACGAGTTCATCCGGCGGAACTATGCATTCGCGGGGTCCGTCAACGCGCCGTACGTCATTGACGGCGGCGCGAACATGGGGTTTTTCTCGCTGGCCACGTTGCGGGATCATCCCCGCGCGACCATCACCGCCTTCGAGCCCGACCCGCGCATCGCCGAACTCCTTCGCCAGAATCTCGCGGCAAACGGGGCCGGACACGTCGCCGTCGTGGTCGCGGCGCTCGGCGCCGTGGAGGGAACCGCGCGGTTCAGTTCCGACGGACAGGCTGGCGGCGTCGTCGCGTCGACCGGCGAGGCCACGGTTCCCGTGGTGCGACTCTCGCGCTATCTCGACCGGCCGGTCGATTTCCTCAAGTTGAATATCGAGGGCGCCGAACTCGACGTGCTCGGCGAGCTGGAAGCCGCCGGGCGCATCCGCCAGGTGCGCGCCATGGTCGTCGAACACCATGGCTGGCATGGTGGCCCCCAACGCCTGGCTCCCCTGCTGGATGTGCTCACCAGGAACGGCTTCCGTTATTTCGTCCACGACCTCGACGAGCAAACCAATCCGGTCACGAAGCCGCCTTTTCACCCGCCTGCCGACGGGGCGCCGTGGTTCTGCCTCGTATACGCCTGGCGCGAGGGGACCCCGTGAGGCGCTGGCGCACGCTCGTGCCGGGTGCGCTGCGTCGCTGGTGGCGCCGCGTTGATGGGGTGGACATGGGAGACCTGCGCCGGATGGAGCCGGTCAGTCGCAGCATGGGCCTGGACCGGGGACGCCCCGTGTGTCGCTACTACATCGAGGGGTTCCTCGAGACGCATCGCGCCCTGATCCGCGGGCGGGTGCTGGAGGTCGCCGACGATGCGTACACGCGCCGGTTCGGCGGGCCCCACGTGACGGATTCCGCTGTCCTGCACGCGGTACCCGGGAATGCGGCCGCGACGATCGTCGGGGATCTGGCGACGGGAGCCGGCCTCGCCGGCCACCGGTTCGACACGGTCATCCTCACCCAGGTGCTGCAGTGCATCTTCGACGTGGGCGCCGCCGTGAAGCACGTCCACGGGCTGCTTGTTCCCGGGGGCACGGCGCTCATCACGGTTCCCGCCATTGCGCCCGTAAGCCGGTACGACGCCGAGCGGTGGGGGGAATACTGGCACTTCTCCACGCAGTCAGTGCGGCGGCTGCTGGCGCCCGTCTTCGGCGCCGACCGCGTCGTCGTAGCCGCATTTGGCAACCACGTCGCCGCCCACGCGTACCTCGCGGGCATGGCGGCCGAGGAACTCACGAGCAGCGAACTCGCCGCCCGGGACGAGGATTATCCGGTAGTCATTGCCGCGACCGCCACGCGCGCGTGATGGCTCAGTCGCTTGCGGACCATTCGTGGGGCACGAGAAAATGACCCTGACCCTCGAAGTTCGTGCGCCCCGTCCCGAAGTAGTCCCCGGGCTCGACTTCAAGGGTGGTGGCGTGGATGACCCAGTCGGCCACATCACCGTCCACCTCGGAGTACAGCGTGAGCCGGTACGCCCCGGCTTCGAATGGGAACCTCGGGACGCGGCACCGGAAGGTTCCACGTTGGGGAATCCGCTCGAACACGCCGCGCTGCGCGGTGTTCGATAGCTGCGCCAGCTGTTCGTCGAATGGACCGTGGATGACGAGGTCCACGTGCACGTTGCGGAGCGAATCGCGGTCGGAGCGGTAGCCGATCTCGAACACCACGTCATCGCCCGAACGAACGAGCCCCCCGCCAACGGAGGCGTTCCGAACCGCCACCGTCTCGAACCGGAGGGCTCCCGTTCCGCGACGGTCACGCCGGTCGGCAACCGGCACGGTTGCCACCTGCTCGAGGGAATTGAGGTATCGCTGCACCACCGCTGGCGCGGGGCCATCCTGCGTGAGGCACCCGCCCTCGAGCAGCACCGCGCGACTGCAGAGCGCCGTGATCGCCACCATGTTGTGGCTCACGAACAGCACCGCGCGCCCCTGCTCGCGCGCCACCTCGCCCATCTTGCCGAGGCACTTGCGCTGGAACGCCGAGTCGCCCACGGCGAGCACCTCGTCCACGACGAGGATCTCGGGGTCGAGGTGCGCGGCCACCGCGAACGCGAGCCGGATGTACATCCCGCTCGAGTAGCGCTTCACCGGCGTGTCGAGGAATCGCTCGATCTCGGCGAAGGCGACGATCTCGTCGAAGCGGCGCCGGATCTCGTGCCGGCGCATGCCGAGGATGGTGCCGTTGAGGAAGATGTTCTCCCGGCCCGTGAGCTCCGGGTGGAACCCCGTGCCCACCTCGAGCAGGCTGCCGATGCGTCCGTAGAGCCGGATCTCGCCCTCGGTGGGCCAGGTGATGCGCGAGATGAGCTTGAGCAGCGTGCTCTTGCCGGCGCCGTTCCGGCCAATGATGCCGACCGTCTCGCCGCGCGTGATGTCGAGCGACACGTCGTGCAGCGCCCACAGCAGGGTGGGGTCGGGCTCCGCGCCGGCGCGCGACACGGAGTTGACGATCGCCTCGCGGAACGTCGTCGCGGCGTTCTCCATGCCGAGCCGGTAGGCCTTCGAGAGGCCCCGGATCTCGATTGCCGGTGCGCTAGATGACATCGGCGATCTGGCGCTCGAACCGCGCGAAGACCATCGCGCCCACGACGAGGGACGCGAGGGCGCCGGCGCCGGCGATCGCCACGCTCACTCCCGAGGGAGCAGCTGTCCCGATGCACGCCCAGCGGAACCCGTCCAGCGCTCCCGTGAGCGGGTTGAGCACGAACCACGGGCGGATTGATTCGGGAACCGCCGTCGTGGCGTACGCCACCGGGCTCGCGTACAGGAGCAGCTGCACCAGCACGGGCAACGCGTGCTGGACGTCGCGGAACCGGACCGAGAGCGCGGCCGCGATGGTGCCGAGCCCGAGGCCCATCGCGAACAGCAGCAGCACCCAGAACGGGAGCGTGACGATGCCGGGGCTGAGCGGCGATCCCATCACGGCGAAGATCACGAGCAGCGATCCCATCCCCACCAGGAAGTCCACCGTGGTGGAGAACAACGCCGACACGGGGAGGATAAGGCGGGGGAAGAACACCTTCGTGACGAGGTTCCCCTGGCCGATCACCGACGCGGCGGCTCGCGTGAAGGCGTTGGAGAACCCGCTCCAGGCGATGAACCCCGCGTACGCAAACAGGAAATACGATTGGGCGCCGCTCTCGAGGCGCGCCACGCGGCCGAAGATCACCGAGAACACGCCGCCGGCGATCATCGGCTGCAGCACGACCCAGACGACGCCGAGGATGGTCTGCCGATACCGGAGCGTGACGTCGCGGCGCCCGAGGGCGATGCACAGGTCGCGGAACGCCCATGCCTCGCGCAGGTCCGGCAGCCGGCGGCCGGTGGCCGGCCGGATGACGTGCAGGGGCGTCGCGGGAGCGTTCGGGGCGGACACGGTGTGATTCTACGAACCGCACGCTTGGCGCGGCAGGGGCTGGCCCCCATGTTCAGGCCTGACCCATGCCGCCGGCCTCGCCGCTTCCCTCGTCGCGGGTGACCACCATCTCGGTGCTCGTGCCCTCGTGGCGCCGCCCGGACGACCTCGCGCGCTGCCTGCGCGCACTGGCGGCGCAGCGCGTGCCGCCGTTCGAGGTGGTCGTCGGCGCGCGGGCCGACGACGCCGCGACGGCCGGGGTGGTCGCGGCCGAGGCCGCGCGCCGCGCGTACCCGGTCGCGCTCGCCACCACCAGCGAGCCCGGGGTGATTGCGGCCATGGCGGCGGCGCTCACGCGCGTTCGCGGCGACATCGTCGCCCTCACCGACGACGACACGGAACCACGGCCCGACTGGATCGAGAAGCTCGACGCCTGCTTCCTGCATCCGCGCGTCGGCGGCGTGGGCGGGCGCGACTGGCAGCCCACCGAGCGCGGCGACCACCACGACGTGGGCCGGGTGCAGTGGTTCGGCCGGGTGATCGGCCATCACCACCTCGGCGCGGGCGCGGCACGGCCGGTGGACGTGCTCAAGGGGGCGAATGCGGCGTTCCGCACGTCTCTGGTCAAGGCCGTGGGGTTCGACGCCCGGCTGCGCGGCACGGGCGCGCAGATGTTCTGGGAACTGGCCCTGTGCCTGCCCCTGCGCCGCGCGGGATGGACGCTGATCTACGACCCGGCCATCGCGGTGGACCACCACATCGCGCCGCGGCACGACGCCGACCAGCGGCACCGCGGCACATTTTCCGCCGGCCCGCAGGTGGACGCCGTGCACAACGAGACGCTCGTCCTGCTCGAGCACCTGGGCGATGACCGGCGCGCGGCCTTCCTGTGCTGGGCGTTCCTGGTGGGGACTCGCATCGAGCCCGGCCTGCTGCAGGGCCTGCGCCTCGTGCTGCGCGGCGAGCGCGACGTCGCGGCCAAGGTGCGGGCGACGTGGGCCGGCCGGCGTGCGGGGTGGCGTGCGTGGCGGGCTGGCGCGACTTCGGCTCCCGGGCGGGCGGCGAGCGTTCCGGCGCCACCCCGCGCATGACGTTGCACGATTCACACGACGCCGCTCGCGGTTTCGACGCGCCGGGGACGACCCACGTTCGAGTGCTGGTGGTAATGCCGCTCGGCGCGGCGCTTGGCGGCGGCGAGGAAATGCTGCGCCAGCTGCTGCGCGAAGGCCGCGGGCAGGGTGTGGAGTGGGTCGTCGCGTTCCTGCGCGAGGGGCCGATGGTGAAGGAGATGCGGGCGCTTGGCGTCGAGTGCCATGTCGTCGAGGCGGGCCGGTTCCGGGAGGTATGGCGGCGCGCTGCCGCCGTCCGGCGGCTCGCAGCCCTCGCGCGGGCGCGCAGCGTGGACCTCTGCCTCGGCTGGATGGTGGCGGGGCAGGCAATGGCCGGGCCGGCGGCGCTGCTGGCTGGCGTTCCGTGCGCCTGGTACCAGGTTGGCACGCCGCGGCCCGACTGGCTGGACCGGCTGGCGACGCTGTGGCCGGCGGTCGGGGTGCTCGCCCTGTCCACCGAGGGCGCCGGGGCACAGGCGCGGATCTGGCCGCGGCGTTCCGTGACGCTTGTGTATCCCGGTGTGGCGCTCGACCGCGCGACCGCCGCGCGCGCCACGCCACCCACCGAGATGAGGGCGCGCCTGGGCTTGCCGAGCACCGGGTTGTTGGTGGGCACGGTGTCGAGGCTCCAGCGGTGGAAGGGCGTGCACGTGTTCCTCGACGCCGTGGCCGCGCTCCGGCACACGCGCCCCGACCTGCACGCCGTGGTGGTGGGTGGCGCACACGAAACCGAGCCCGGATATGAGCACGAACTGCACGACCAGGCCGCGCGCCTCGGGATCGCCGACGTCGTGACGTTCGCCGGGTTCCAGGCAAACGCCATCGAGTGGATGCAGGCGATGGACGTCGTGGTGCACGCGGCCGCCCGCGAGCCGTTCGGAATCGTGATTGTCGAGGCGATGGCGCTGGGCAAGCCCGTGGTGGCGGGCGCCGCGGGCGGCCCGGCGGAGATCGTGCGCGACGGGGTGAATGGCCTGCTCGTCCCGTACGGTGACGCCCCGGGCATCGCGCGGGCAGTGCAGCGCTACCTGACGGCGCCCGGGTTTGCCGCGGCGACAGGCGCGGCCGCCGCGGCGCGGGCGGCGGAGTTCAGTGCGTCGGCGTTTGCCGCGAACGTTTGCCGCGCCGTGCGGCACCTGGTGAGCGGCGCCGAACGCGCCCGGGCCTGACGTCCGCGCCCGGGCGTACATTTCGGGCACCGAACGCCGCGCTTGTGGCGAGCGGTGCGCCGTGACGGCCCAGGCACCGAGGCGATGACCGATACGTCCGCTCAGCGCATCAGCGTGATCATCCCGACGCGTGGGCGACCGGACCTGCTGCGCCGGACGCTGGCGCGGCTGGCGCCAGGCGCGCAGACGCTCGCGCGTGACCACTACGAAATCATCGTCAGCGACGACGCGATTCCGCCGTCGGCCGCCACGGCGCTGGGGGCGGAGTTTGGCGGCGTGCGGTTCGTTCCCGGTCCCGGCCGCGGTCCTGCCGCCAACCGCAACGCCGGCGCGCGCGCGGCGCGGTTTCCCTGGTTCGCCTTCACGGACGACGACACGGAGCCGCGCGGCGACTGGTTGGCGGCGCTCGTGGCGGCCATCCGCCCCGGCGTGGAGGTGTACGAGGGCCGGACGACGTGCGACGGCGGGTTCGGCTCGCCGCTCTACCACGCGCCGGTGAACGAGACCGGCGGGCGCCTCTGGTCATGCAACTTCATGGTGTCGGCCGCGCGGTTGGCGGCCGTCGGCGGGTTCGACGAGGGGTTCCGGTTCCCGCACATGGAGGACCAGGACCTCCGGGTGCGCCTGGAGCGCGCCGGCGCCGTGCGTGTGTTCGTGCCCGGGGCGGTGGTGAATCACCCGCCGCGGCGGCAACCCGACGGCGCGCGGCTCGGCGCGTACCGCGAAGCCGAGGTGCGCTTCCACGTGAAGCACTTCGGCCGCCCGGAGCGGCGCAGCGCCCTGCTCGCGCGAGTGGTGCGCTACCGGCTGGGCGTCATCCGCGACACGCCGAAGTCGCTCGACACGGTGGCCGCGCTGTGGTCGCTCGCGCGGGAGGCCGTGCACGTGGTGAACCACGCCGGAAAGTGGGAGCGGGCGGCCGCGGCGGAGTTCGGCGTCGCCGGGACGGCGTCGCGATGAAGACGGTGACGCCGGCCGCCGACTGGCCCGCGAGCTGGCGTCACGTCTACGGTTTCGATCGCGTCGAGGTGTTCGGCGAGGCGACGAACCGCGGGCACACGCGCGCCTACCGCACGCGGGCGCGGCACGTGATGGAAATGGCTGCGGCGGTGCTGCAGCCCGGCGCGCGCATCCTCGACCTCGCGGCGGCGCAGGGGAACTACACGCTCTGGCTCGCGGAGCGGGGATTCGACGTCACCTGGAACGACCTCCGCGCCGACCTCGAGGGGTACGTGCGGCTCAAGTGGGAGCGCGGGACCGTGCGGTACGCCCCGGGCGACGCGTTTGCCCTCGCGTTCCCCGAGCCATTCGACCTCGTGGTCACCACGGAGATCATCGAGCACGTGGCGCACCCCGACGAGTTCCTCCGCAAGGCGGCGTCGCTCACGCGGCCGGGCGGCTACGTGCTGCTCTCGACGCCGAACGGCGGGTATTTCCTCAGCGACCGCCCGCGCTTCTCCGACACGCCGGACCCTTCGCAATACGAGGCGATGCAGTTCCAGCCCGACGCGAGCGGTCACATCTTCCTGCTGCACGAGGACGAGGTCGGCCCGCTCGCCGCGCGGGCGGGACTCGCCGTGCGCGAGGTTCGCCTCTTCACCAACCCCCTCACCAACGGCCACCTGAAGACCGCCGTGCTGCACCGCATCCTGCCGGGCGCCGTGCTCGACGCGGCGGAGTGGACCACGCGGCGGCTGCCCCGCCCGGCGGCGCGACGCCTCCACACGGCCATGGCGGTGCTCCTCCAGCGGGTGGACGCGGCGTGACCGACTGGTCCCTCGCCTTCATCGCGCACGAGGTGCACCGCCGCGGCGGGCAGGAGCGGGCGGCGGCCGAGATCCTCGCGCGCGTGGCGCGGCGGGCGAGTGTGACGGTGATCGCGCGCGCGTGCGAGCTCGACGGCGTCGAGTGGGTGCGCGTGGGCGGACCGTCGCGCCCGGCGATCCTTCGCACATGGGCGTTCGCGCGCGCCGCGGCGGCGGCCGAACGGCGCGCGGGTTGCACCATCAGCAACTCCATCGGCGCGGCGGCGCGCGAGGCCGACGTGATCACCGCGCAGTTCTGCCACGCGGCCTTCACCGCGCGCTACGGCGGGCTGCGCGGCGGCTCGGTGCCTGGCGCGGCCTACCAGCGGCTCGCCCAGGCGCAGTTCGTGCGGGAGGAGCGCCGGGCGTACGGGTCGCGGCGGCTGCGCCTCGTGATCGCGGTGTCGCGGGGCACGGCGCGCGAGCTCACGGAACACTACGGCGTCGGGCCGGAACGCATCCGCGTCGTGCCGAATGGCGTGGACCACGCCGTATTCCGTCCGCCGGCCGACGCGGGCGCGCGCCGTGCCCTCAGGGCCGGCCTCCAGCTCCCGGCGGACGCGTTCCTCGCGCTGTTCGTCGGCGGCGACTGGGAGCGCAAGGGTGTGCGTGACGCCATCGACGCCGTGGCGCAGGTGCGCGACGCCCACCTGGTGATCGTGGGGCGGGGCGACGCCGGGGCGATGCTGGCGCACGCGACCCGCGCCGGCGCCGCGGGCCGCGTGCACGTACGGCCTCCGAGCGCGTCGCCCGAGGCGTTCTACGCGGCGTGCGACGCGTTCGTGTTCCCGTCGCGGTACGAGGCGTTCTCGCTCGTCACGCTCGAGGCGGCGGCGAGCGGCCTGCCCATCGTCTGCCACGCGATCAACGGCACGGAGGAGCTCGTGTCGGACGGCGTGAACGGGTGGCTGGTGCCGTTCGGCGCGGCCGCCATCGCGGCGCGCCTCACGACGCTGCGCGACGACGCGGCGATGCGCGCGCGCATGGGCACTGCGGCGCTGGCGGCGTCGCGGCCGTACGCGTGGGACCGCGTGGCCGAGGGGTATTTCGCGGCGCTGGACGAGGCGGCGCGGGCCGGACGGGGAGCAGCCTAGCGATGTGCGGGATCATCGGGATCGTGGGCGACGGCGCCAACTCGGACCGCGAGCGGCTCGTCCTCGCGCGCGACTTCATGCGCAGCCGAGGGCCCGACGACGAGGGCCTCTGGGAAGCGCCCGGCGTCGCGCTGGGCGCGCGGCGGCTGGCCGTCGTGGACCTCTCGGAGGCGGGGCACCAGCCAATGGCCTCGCCCGACGGGCGGCATGTCATCGTCTACAACGGCGAGGTCTACAATTTTCCGGCGTTGCGCCGCGATCTCGCCCGCGAGTTCACGTTCCGGTCCGGCACCGACACCGAGGTGCTGCTGCACGGGTACCGCCACTGGGGCCTGTGTGGCCTCGTCGACCGCCTCGACGGCATGTTCGCGTTCGCGGTGTGGGACGCCGACCGGCGGGAACTGGCGGTGGCGCGCGACCGAGCGGGGAAGAAGCCCTTCTTCTACCGGCACGAGGGCCGGCACTTCGCCTTCGCGTCGGTGGCGAGCGCGCTCGTCCAGCTGTCGGAGCGAGCGCTGGAAATCGACCTGCACGCGCTCGACGCCTACCTGGTGTACCAGGCCGTGCCCGCGCCACTGGGGATCTTCAAGGGCGTCCGCCAACTGCCTCCCGCGCACTGCCTGACGTTCGCGGCGGACACGGGCGCATGCCGCGTGGACAGGTACTGGCGGCGCTCGTTCCGGGACAAGACCCACGAGAGCGAGGCCGAGGTGGTGGAGCACGTCGAGTCGCTCGTGCGCGATGGCGTGCGGAAGCGACTCATTGCCGACGTTACCGTGGGCGTGTTCCTCTCGGGTGGCGTGGATTCGTCCATCGTCACGTCCCTGGCGGCGCAGGAGAGCGACAAGCCCATTGAGGCCGTGACGCTCGGGTTTGCTGAACCGGCGTTCGACGAGCGCCGCTATGCGCGCACCGTGGCGGCGCACGCGGGAATTCGCCTGCACGAGGAAGTCCTGCGTCCCGAGCTCGTGGCCGACCTGCCCGCGATCGTGTGGCACTACGGACAGCCCGTGGCCGACGTCTCGATCGTGCCGAACTACTACCTGGCGGCGGCCGCGCGCCGGCACATGACCGTGGTGCTCAATGGCGACGGCGGCGACGAGCTGTTCGGCGGCTACCGCCGGCCGTTCGTGGAGTTCCTGATCGGCCCATACCGCGAACGCGTACCCGAGAGCACGCGGCAGGCGATCGGCCGCTGGTTCGAGCGGGGCGGCTTCGATCCTTCGTCACGGCTCGCTGCCGTGGCGCGCGCGGGCGCGATGCCGGCCGCCGACAGCTACACGTACGACCGGGCGTTCCGCCGCTGGCGCCTCGAGGGATACACGCCGGCGTTCCACCAGGCGGTGGGCGACTGGCATCCCGACGCGCTGTACCGCGAAGCCTGGAACGACGTGGACGCCGGCAACGACATCGACCGTGTGCTCGCCTGCGACTTCTCCACCTACCTGCCCGACCAGCTCCTGACGAAGGCAGATCGGTCGACCATGGCGCACGGCCTGGAGGCCCGGTCGCCGCTCCTCGACACCGCACTGATGGAGTACGCGGCACGGATTCCGCCGGACCTGCACTTCCGGGGACTGGAGACCAAGCACGTCCTCAAGCGCGTCGCGGAACGGTTCGTGCCGGAAGGCCTGGTGCACCGGCGCAAGCGCGGGTTCGTGATGCCGGCGTCCGCGTGGCTGCGCGGCGGCCTCTCCGAGTACGTGCGGGCGGCGCTCGAGAGCCGCACGTTCTTCGACCGCGGCTGGCTGGAGCCGAGCTTCGTGCGGCGGCTCCTCGATGAGCACTTCAGCGGGCTTCGGGACTGGGGCGAACAGATCTTCACCCTGCTGGTGCTCGAGGTGTGGGCGCGCATCATGGTGGACCGCACGCTCGACCGCGACACGCACCTCGATGCGCTGCTGTCGCGGCCGCAGCGGGGCCCGCGCCGGCCGCTGCGCACGCTGCAGGTGGGCATGGAGTGGTTTGCCGAGCGCCCTGGCGGCCTGAACCGGGTGTTCGGCGAGCTCGCCGAACACCAGCCGGCGGCCGGGGTGGGCGTCCGGGGCCTGGTGGCGGGTTCAGAGGAAGTGGAGCGGGAGTCGGACGGTGTGGTGCTCGGCTTTGCACCACATTCGCGCACGCTGGTCGCGCGGCTCGCCGGCCTGTATCGCCACGGACGGATGGCCATGTTGAGCGACCCGAATCGCCTGCTGGTGACGCACTTCGCGCTGTACGCGCTGCCGCTCCTCGCCCTCATGGGCAAGCGCCCGTTTGTCGTCCACTTCCAGGGGCCGTGGGGCCTCGAGGGCGACGCGGAGGGCCAGCCGCGCATCGTGACGGCCGCCAAGACGCTCGTCGAGCGCGCGGTGTACCGGCGCGCCAGGGCGTTCATCGTCCTTTCGTCGCCGTTCGGACGCATCCTCGAGGAGCGGTTCGGCGTGCCGCGCGACCGCATTCACGTGATTCCAGGCGGCGTGGATGTGGATCGGTTCGACATCGCCATGTCGCGCGAGGCATCGCGCGGGCTGCTCGGGTGGCCCGCCGACCGCAAGATCGTGCTCTCGGTGCGGCGTCTCGCGCGGCGCATGGGCCTCGACGACCTGGTCGCGGCGTCGGCCGAGCTGCGGGAGCGGGTGCCGGACGTGCTCGTCCTCATCGCGGGCCGTGGCGCGATTGGCGCCGAGCTCGCGGCCGACATCCGCCGCCGCGGGCTCGAGGACCACGTCCGCCTCCTCGGCTTCGTGCCCGACGCCATGCTGCCCTACGCGTACCGCGCGGCCGACCTCAGCGTCGTGCCGTCGGTGGCCCTGGAGGGATTCGGACTCATCGTCGCGGAGTCGCTGGCGGCCGGCCCGCCGGCCCGGGTGACGCCGGTCGGCGGGCTGCCCGAGGCCG
>JAYEKC010000671.1:0-6649 GCA_034716715.1 Gemmatimonadota bacterium
GATCGGTGGCCGAAGGGCAACGCCTGGCGCGAACCCTGGCGATGATGCCCGGCAACCTGTGCACCCCGGAGTTCATCGCCCAGACGGCGCGCGACATCGCCAAGCGGCACAAGCTCGCCTGCACGGTGCGCGGCCGGAAGGAGATGCAGGCGCTGGGCATGCACAGCTTCCTCGCCGTCGCGCAGGGCACGCCGCAGGACCCGAAGTTCGTGATCCTGGAGTACCGCGGCGGCAAGGCCGGCGACGCGCCGGTTGCCCTGATCGGGAAGGGCATCTGCTTCGACACCGGCGGCATCTCGCTCAAGCCCGCCGACCGCATGGAGTGGATGAAATTCGACATGTGCGGTGCGGCCGGCGTGCTCGGCGCAATGGAAGCCATCGCGCGCATGCGCCTCCCCATCAACGTCGTCGGCGCCGTCGGCGCGACGACCAACATGCCGAGCGGCACGGCGGTCAATCCTGGCGACGTCGTGAAGGCCTACAACGGCAAGACGATCGAGATCGCCAACACCGACGCCGAGGGACGCCTTGTCCTGGCCGACGTGCTGAGCTACGTGGCCCGCCAGTACAAGCCGCAGGCGATGGTGGACGCCGCCACGCTGACGGGCGCCGTTGTCGTCGCGCTCGGGAACCTGGCGACGGGGGTGCTGGGTACTCACCAGGACGTGGTGGACGAGGTGCTGGACGCCACGAAGCGCGCGAACGAGCCGGGCTGGCAGCTGCCGGCGTGGCCGGAGTACCGCGAACAGCTCAAGTCCGACGTGGCCGACATCCGCAACATCGGCAGCAAGGGGGCCGGCACCATCACCGCGACCGTTTTTCTCGCCGAGTTCATCGAGGGAATTCCCTGGGCGCATCTCGACGTCGCCGGCACGGCGTACACGGAAACGGACCTCGTCGCGCTCGGGCGGGGCCCCACGGGTGTGCCGGTGCGCACGTTCGTCGAGTTCGTGCGGGGGCGCGCGCGCTGATTCGCGTTTCCCGCGCGGTGGCCCACGCTGGCGCCCGGGCGCTGTGCGGCGTGGGGTTCGTGGCGTCGCTGGCGGCAGGGCAGCGAGGCAAGCCGCCCGTGGCCGGCGCGCCACCGGCGCCCGCGGCGCCGCCGACGGCCGTTCCAGCCGACTCGCAGGCCCGGCCCGACTCGGCCAGGCGGCGGCGCGTGCTCACCGCTGCCGACACCATCAAGGCGCCGCTCACCGAGGCGTACGCGCCGGCTGCTGCGGGTGCGCGCAACGTCCGCCTGCGGTGGGACCGCGCACAGCTGTTCGAGGGCGGCGCGCTCACGCTGGGCGACGTGCTGGCCCGGATTCCTGGCGTCACCCTGATGACCACGGGGTTCCTCGTCGCCCCGTCGGTGGCGGCATGGCACGGCGATCCCGGAGGTATCCGCGTGTTTCTCGACGGCGTGGAGCGGGAAGAGGTGACGCCTCGCAACGGGGGCGTCACCGACTTTTCGCTCATTCCCCTCTGGGCGCTCGAGGACGTCGTCGCCGAAGAATGGCCCGGCGAACTCCGGGTCTACGCGCGCACGTGGCGCGTGGATCGGACGACGGCCTCGACCCGCACCGACATCCTCACGGGCAGCGACAACCTCAACCTGTTCCGCGGGTACTTCGGCAAGCGCGCGTCGAACGGCATCGCGGTCCAACTGGCGGCACAGCAGGCGAGTGCCATCAGCCTCCCGGGAATGGACGGCGAGGGGCTGGGTGCCATGGGACGCCTCGGCTGGGCTGCCGGGTCGTGGAGCGTGGATGCCACGTTCCTCCGGCAGGGACTGAACCGCAACGCGGGCAATCGCATCCTCACGAGCCCGCCTGTCACGAATGCCGTGCCCGCCTACAACGGGGCGGCCACGACCTCGTACCTGCGCGCCGGTTGGCGCTCGCCGTCGTCAAACGGGCCGTGGGCTCAGGTGGTGCTGGGGTCCGTCGGCGCGTCGCTGTCGCATGCGAGCGCGTCAGCGTCGAGCGGCACGACCGCGGCCGATTCGAGCGCCGACACGACCGCCACCCAGCGGCAGTACACCGTGCTCGGCGGGCTCAACCGGGGCGCTCTGCGCGTGATGGGCGGGCTGCGCGTGCGGGGAGGGGAGGGGAAGACCGGCGCGGCGCCGCTCGCGCGAGTGGACGTCGCCCGCCCGTACGGAGCGGTCACGATCGAGGCGGAGCGCCGGCACGGCGGTGTGAACACGTGGGACGTCCGCGGGCAGGCGACGCCCTACGAGTGGTTGCGGCTGTCGGCCACCGTCGGCGCCTGGCAGTCGTCAGCGGGTAGCGCGGCGGCCGGCGGGGGGTCCGTCGATGCCGCTGTTCGCGTGCGCGGATGGTGGATCGGCGGCGGCGCCGTGCGCATCGGCGACCGGGACGTCCGGGGGCCCGTGGAGTTCGACACTACGGCGCATGGAACCCGCGTGCCGGGTGGCACAGGAATCAAGTTCTCGGTTGGCGGGCCACTGATCCGCGGGTGGGGTGTCCAGTCGGATGCGGTGAACTGGGGCGCGGGCGCTTCCCTGCGACCGCAGACTGAGGCACGGACCCGGCTCTGGTTCGACTCGCGGTTCCTCGGGGCCGCTCCGCGCGGAAACCTCAACGTGTTCGCACAGCTGAGCCACGAGTACCGCAGCCAATTCTTCGCGCCGGCGGGCGACGATCCCCTGGGGCAGCAGGCGAGGTCGTACAACGTCTATTCGGCCGTCGTGGAAGTGCGCATCTCCACGGCCGTGGTGTACTGGGACTACCGGAACATGACCGGGCTGACCTACGCCACGTTCCCCGGCTACTTGATGCCGCGAATCCTGAACGTCTACGGAGTGCGCTGGGACTTCTGGAACTAGGGCTGCGGAGCTTTACAAAAGCGTTGCTGCGCCGTAACTTACCTAGCTTCCTATGATACGGAGCATGACCGGATTTGGTACCGCCGACGGAACCGTCGGGGGCGCCCGCGTGAGCGTCGAACTGCGCTCCGTGAACCACCGCTTCTTCAACCCCAGCATCAAGCTGCCGGCGATGCTGGCGCGCTGGGAAGGCGACGCACGCGAAGCCCTTCGGCGGCGGATCGCCCGCGGGCACGTAACACTGTCGGCGCGCGTCGACAGGGGCGAGCAGCCGGCGGCCGTGATCGACGAAGCCGCGTTCGCCGCGCGCGCGGCCGCGCTGATGGCGCTGCAGCAGCGGCACAACCTCGGTGGATCCGTGGACGTGGCCACGGTGCTGCGCCTGCCCGACGTCGTGCGCACTGCTCTCCCCGAGGACGAGGCGGCGGGCTCACCGGAGGAGTTTCTGGCCGTGGTGGAAGCGGCGGCCGACGGCCTCGCCAGCTCACGCGCTGTCGAGGGGGAGCGTCTGGCCGCGGTGATCGGCGAGCGCCTGGGCGTGCTGGCCTCGACGCTCGAGCGCATCGCCGCGCGCGAGCCGGAGCGGCTCACCGCGCATCGCGACCGGATTCGCGACAGCGTGAGCCAATTGCTCGACGGCCGGCAGCTGGATGAGCAGCGGCTCGCCCAGGAGATCGCGCTGCTGGCCGAGCGGCTCGACGTGGGCGAGGAGGTGGACCGGTTTCGCGTGCACCTGGTGGCGTTCCGCGAGACGCTGGCGGCCGGCGGTGATGGTGGCGTCGGCAAGCGCCTGGGGTTTCTCCTTCAGGAACTGCTGCGCGAGGCGAACACGATCGGGAGCAAGGCCTACGACGCGGGACTGCAGGCCGACGTCGTCCTCCTCAAGGAGGAGATGGAGCGGATCCGCGAGCAGGTCGAGAACCTCGAATGACCGCGTTTCCCGTGGTGCTCAGCGCTCCCTCGGGCGTCGGCAAGACCACGATCGCGCGGCGCCTGCTCGCCGAGCGTGGCGACGTCGGGTACTCGATCTCGGCCACCACGCGGCTGCCGCGCGGGGAAGAACGCAATGGCGTTGATTACCACTTCCTCACCGACGACGAGTTCGTCTCGAGGGAGGCGCGCGGCGACTTCGCCGAATCGGCCGTCGTGCACGGGCGCCGCTACGGGACGCTCCGCGCCGAGGTGGAGCGCGTGCTCGGTGCAGGCCGTCACGTACTGATGGACATCGACGTCCAGGGCGCGGCGCAGTTCGTCCGGACCTTCCCGGAATCCGTGCTGGTGTTCGTGCTCCCGCCGTCCGTCGACGCGCTGGTCGACCGCCTCCGCGCTCGCGCCACGGAATCCGATGGCCAGCTCGCCGAGCGCCTGCGGAACGCGCACGCCGAGTTCCAGGAGGCCGGGCGGTACCACCACGTGGTGGTCAACGACGACCTCGACCGGGCCGTCGCGGACGTGTCGGCCATCATCGACGCCGAAAGTCGCAACCGCAAGCGCGTGCAGCTGCTCGACGCCCAGGTTGCGGGTTTGATTGCCCAGTTGGAAGCCCAGATCGCCCAGCTCAGGGCTTAGATTCCAGCCCTTCACCAAGGACCAGCCCCATGCGCGTATTCACGCCGAACGAAGCCACCGCCCACGCGGCGAACAAGTACCTCGCCGTCCTCGTGGCGGCCAAGTATGCCCGCATCCTGAACGAGTTCCCCCGCGACCGCTCGGCGTCTGGCGAAAAGAAGCTCACGACGCGCGCCCTCGAGGAACTCGCGGCCGGCGACATCGAGTACCGCGTCGTACCGCGCCGCCGCGCGGCGGAGTAGCACGCGCTGCCGGGCCAGCCACGGGGGCCCGCCGTGCGCCCGCTCGAGGGGCGTCGGGTGCTGCTTGGGGTCACGGGCGGGATCGCCAGCTACAAGACGGTGGCGGTCGCGCGCCAGCTCGCCCAGCAGGGCGCGCTGGTGGACGTCGTGATGACCCGTTCGGCCCGCGAATTCGTGGGGGCGATCACGTTCGAGGCCGTGACGGGCCGGCCCGTGCACGACGCCCTCATCGCCGAGGGCAACGCGCTCGACCATATCGCCCTGGCGCGGGAGAACGAGCTCCTGGTGGTGGCGCCCGCCACCGCGGACTTCATCGCGCGCGCGGCCGTGGGGCGTGCCGATGACCTCCTCGCCGCGTGCCTCGTCGCGACCACCGCGCCGGTGCTCCTCGTGCCGGCGATGAACGACCGGATGTGGGCGCACCCGCAGACGTCGGCGAACGTCGCGCGCGTTCGTGCGCTCGGCTACCACGTCCTCCCACCCGGTACCGGCCCGCTGGCGTCGCCCGATGAAGGTTCAGGCCCGGGGCGGATGCGCGAGCCCGAAGAAATAGTCGCCGCGGCGACGCAGATGCTCACGGGGGAACAGCGCGACCTCGCCGGGCGGCGCATCATCGTCACGGCCGGGCCCACGAGGGAGGCCATCGACCCCGTGCGGTTCATCTCGAACCGGTCGAGCGGGCGCATGGGGGTCGCCCTCGCCGCGGCCGCGATGCGTCGCGGGGCGGCGGTTCACCTCATCGCGGGGCCGCTCGGAGTTCCGGCGCCTCCGGGGTGCCAGGTAACGGCGGTGGAAACCACGGAGGAGCTCGCCCATGCGGTGCGCGTAGCCCTCCCCGGGTCCGACGCCCTCGTGATGGCCGCCGCCCCGGCGGACTTCCGCGTGGCGAGTCCGGCCGCGTCGAAAATCAAGAAGGGCGACGGGCCGCCCAACCTCGAGCTCGTCCCCACGACCGACGTCCTTGCCTCGACGCGCGACGCGAGGCCGCGCGACTGCGTCGTGGTCGGGTTTGCGCTCGAAACTGACGACCTCGAGGACAACGCGCGGCAGAAGCTGGCCGCGAAGGACCTCGACCTGATCGTCGCCAACCCGGCCGGCGAGCCGGGGGCTGGCTTCGGCACCGACACGAACCGCGTCGTGATCGTGTCGCGTGCAGGCACCGTCGAACACCTGCCCACCATGTCGAAGGACGCCGTGGCGGATGCCATCCTCGACCGCGTCGCAGGGGTGCTCGGTGGACGGTAGGGACCGACTCCGGCAGTACCTCGAACAGCGCAAAGAGCTCGGCGAGAGCGACCTGGTGCTCGACGGGATGACAGTTGACGAATTGATGGCGCTGCTCGGGGCCCCCGGTCGGCGACGGGGTGGTGAGCCGGGCGCTGCGCCGCGAAGCCCGCACTCCGCCCCGCCGAGAGCGGCGCCGGCAGCGCCGCCGGCTGGATCGTCGGCGGCCCCGCCGCGGCCGTTGCCGCACGCGGTGGCCGACGCGCCGTCCGGTGCGTCCCGTGCGCAACCGGCCGAGCGTGCGCCGCGCGCGGCCGCGCCACCGGGCACTCCGGTCGTCGTGGGCGGGTTGATTGGCGACGCGGCGGGGGCGACCCACGCGGGGCGCCACGCGACGCTCGACGCGGTGGCCGAGGCCGTGGCGGCGTGCCGGCTGTGCGGGCTCCACGCCACGGCGCGCAATCCGGTTCCGGGCGAGGGAAATCCGGAGGCGAAGTTCGTGTGCGTGGGCGAGGCGCCCGGCGCGACGGAGGACGAAACGGGCCGCCCGTTCGTGGGCGCCGCCGGCCAGCTCCTCACCAAGATCCTCGCCGCGATCGATTTCAAGCGCGAGGACGTGTTCATCTGCAACGTCCTGAAGCACCGCCCGCCGGGGAACCGGAACCCCGCGCCGGACGAGATTGCGGCGTGCAGTCCCTACCTGCTGCAGCAGCTCGCTATCTTGCGTCCCCGCGTGATCCTTGCCCTCGGCACGTTTGCGGCGCAAACTCTGCTGCAGACC
>JAYEKC010000672.1:0-6621 GCA_034716715.1 Gemmatimonadota bacterium
CGGAACTGGGCGGGGATCTTGGGCCGGAAGTGCGAGAACACGCCCAGCCGGGTCTCGAGCGTCTCGGCGACGTTGAGGTCGTGCCGGTAGCGGCCTCGCCAGCGGAACGACTCGCCGTCCATGCGTTCGAGGCCGGAGAGGTCCACGCCGCGCGCGGAGAGGTCCTGCAGGCGCTCCACCGGGTAGTCGTCGCCGACGACGCCGACAAGCTGCACCGGCGTGTGGTGCGACGCGCTGGCGGAGAAGTAGGTCGCCGACCCGCCGAGCGCCTCGTCGGCGCGTCCGAACGGGGTCTCGACGGAATCCAGCGCGACGGAACCGACGACGAGGACGCTCACATGCGCTCCGGTGCGGTGATGCCCAGCACGCCGAGGGCGTTGGCCAGCACGATGCGCGCGGCCCTGGCGAGGGCGAGGCGGGCGCGCATCACGTCGTCGGGCTCGCCGAGGACGTGGTGCTTGTGGTACCAGAGGTGCACGAGGCGCGCCGTGTCGAGCAGCCAGCCCGCCACGCGGTGCGGCTCGAGGGTCTCGGCGGCGCCGGCTGCGAGCGACGGCCAGTCGAGCAGCGCCTTGATGAGTTCACGCTCCTCGGGCGCGTCGAGCCGCTCCCACGCCACGCCCTCGCCGGTGACGGCGGCGAGATCCACCTCCCCCACGCGGAAGATGCCGGAAAGCCGGGCGTGCGCCATCTGGATGTAGTAGACGGGGTTCTCCTCGGACTGCGACCGGGCCAGGTCCACGTCGAACACGAGCTGGCTCTCGCCCTTTCGCATCAGGAAGAAGTAGCGGACGGCGTCGCGCCCCACCTCGTCCACGAGCTCGCGGACCGTGACGTAGCTGCCGGCGCGCTTGGAGATCTTCACCTCCTCGCCGCCGCGCATCACGGTGACCATCTGGTGCAGCACGTACTCCGGGTATCCCGGCGGGATGCCCATCTCCAGCGCCTGCAGGCCGGCGCGCACGCGCGTGACGGTGCTGTGGTGGTCGGCGCCCTGCACGTCGATCGCCCGGGTGAAACCCCGGCTCCACTTCGTGACGTGGTACGCGACGTCGGGAACGAAGTACGTCGGTTCGCCGCCTTTCTCCGCGCTGCGGACCATCACCCGGT
The DNA here is from genome assembly GCA_034716715.1 of Gemmatimonadota bacterium. GTDB lineage: Bacteria > Gemmatimonadota > Gemmatimonadetes > Gemmatimonadales > Gemmatimonadaceae > Fen-1231. The sequence goes on from JAYEKC010000672.1 coordinate 1,111, forward strand.
CCTTGTCGTCGCCGAAGTCGGTGGTGCGGAGCCACGTGGCGCCGTCCTGCTCGAACGCGTGTCCCGCCGCCTTGAGGGCCGCGATCGTCTCCGCCACCTTGCCGTCGGAGTAGAGCGACGACTCGAGGAAGTACACGTCGAACGCCACGCCAAAGGCCTTGAGGTCGGCATCCTGCTCGGCGCGGAGCCAGGCAACGGCGAACCGGCGGACGTCCTCGCGGAGTTCCGCGTCGGCGTGCCAGCGCAGGCGGACGTGCTCGCGTGCCTCCTCCGCGGTCACCGCGCGCCGGCCGGCGAGGTCGGCAACGTAGCCCTCGGCCACGTCCTTCACGTACTCGCCGTGGTAGAGGTCCTCGCCAAGCGGCGCGCCCACGATGCGCGCGTACACGCTGTCGCGCAACCGCTCGATCTGCCCGCCGCCGTCGTTGTAGTAGAACTCGCGGGTCACGTCCCAGCCCGCGTGGGCCAGGAGCGCGGCGATGGCGTCGCCGAGGGCAGCCTGGCGACCGTGGCCCACGTGCAGCGGACCGGTGGGGTTCGCCGACACGAACTCGACGTTCACGCGCTTTCCCACGCCCGTGTCGCCGCGTCCGAACGCCTGCCCGGCGGCGAGGATCCGTGCGAGCCCCGCGGCGAGGTGACCCGTGTCGAGGCGGAAGTTGATGAACCCCGGCCCGGCCACGGTGGCCTCCGCGACGCCGGCGGCGCGCGCGTCCACGGCGGCCACGAGATCGCGCGCGATGTCGGCCGGCTTGCGGCGGAGCGGCTTGGCGAGCGCGAGGGCGGCGGTGGTGGCCCAGTCGCCGTGCGACGGGTCGCGCGGGCGCTCCAGGACCGGCTCGAACCCGGCGGGCGCGCCAATGGCCTGCGCCGCCCGCATGACCTCGGCGCGAAGTCGCTCTTCGGCGGTCACGCCTTGGATGAGCCGCCGCTCGTGGAGGCGGACGGCGCCGGTTTCGACTTGTCGCCGGCAGGCTTGGCCTCGGCGGCCTTGCCCTGGTCGGTAGCCTTCGCGGCGTCTGCCGACTTGCCCGCGTCGGGGGCGGCCTTCGCGTCGCCGCTGGCCTTGGCCCGCTGGTCCTTCTTGCCGTCCTTGCCGTAATCCGTGATGTAGAATCCCGAGCCCTTGAACAGGAGGCCGCCGCCCGCGGAGATGCGGCGCGACGCGGCCGCTCCGCAGGTGGGGCACGGCATGGTGCCCGCGGCCTCGCTGATGCGACGGGCGAAATGCTCGAACTCGTGCCCTTCGGGGCACCGGTACTCGTACGTCGGCACGGCTTGGGTGACAGGGACCGGCGACTGCGCAGGGGGCGCAGCCGACCGGAGACAAATTTAGGCGCCCCGTACGGCGGGCGGGAGGCCGCGCCCCGACGTCAGCCCGTCTAAACCCGTCGCGCGCCGGCCCGTCCCCCGCTCGGCGCTCAGAACACGATCGCGGCGATTCCCAGGTTGATGACGTCGGCACCGACCTTCGCGCCGGAATCCACGGCGTACAGGTACCCGGTGGACTTCGGCGTCATCATGTAGTCGGCGTGCACGGTGAATCCGAAGTTGTCGGACAGGCGATAATCCCGCCCGACGCCGATGATGAGCCCCACGTCACGCGTATTGAGGTCGAGGGCCCCCACCGTGGGAAAGGTCGCGTGGACGTGTACGATGGCGGCCCCGAACCCGACGCGGACATAGGCGTCGCCCTCCTCGGTGGGGTACCACATCCCACCGAGCGTCACCCACGTGAGTTGCCACCGGCCCGCGCCTTCCTCGCGCGACACCGACTGGTAGAAGCTGTTGGCCTCGACGACGACCGCGAGCTGCGGCGTGACGTTGGCCACGCCGCGCAGGGTGAACGTGGGCCCGGTGCTGCGGTCCCCGTTGCAGCGCGGACTGCAGGTGATGCCGGCCGAACTCGCGCCGACGCCCACGGCGGCGGCGAGGCCCGAACGGGCGGCGTAGTAATCCTGCGCGCGCGCCGTCGGGGGGAGCATCGCGACGCCGGCGATCAGCGCCGATGCCAGCAACAACGATCGGGGGGTGGGCATCTGGAGAGTTTACTCGGTGGCCCGGCCCGACGTCACATCGGCACTCGCCGCTCAGGCGGGGCGGAAGCGCCCGAACGTGGCTTCGAAGCGGTCGCTGATTTCCCCGATCGTGGCGCGCGCGCGCACGGCGTCCACGAGCGCCTCCATCAGGCCGCTCCCTTCCTTGCCGGCCCGCGCGGCGGCCCCGGCGAGGGTATCGAGCGCATGGCCGACCTTTCGGGCGTCACGCCGCGCACGGGCGCCGGCAACCCGGGCGGCCTGCCCGGCCTCGAGCGTGCGGTAGTCCGGTGCCGGCACCACGGGCACGGGCGCGTCGTCGGCCCAGCGGTTCACGCCCACGATCGCGCGACTGCCCGACTCGACGGCCTGCTGGTGCTCGTACGCGCTGCGGGCGATCTCGTCCTGGAAGAACCCCGCGGTGATCGCCGGCACGCTCCCGCCCCTCGCGTCCACGTCGGCCAGCAGGGCCAGCGTGCGGCGCTCCACCTCATTGGTGAGGGCTTCCACGAAATGGGACCCGGCGAGTGGGTCGGGCGTCGCGGCAACGCCGCTTTCGTACGCAATCACCTGCTGCGTGCGCAGGGCGAGCGTGGCGGCCTCGGCCGTGGGAAGGGCGAGCGCCTCATCGTATCCGTTGGTGTGCAGCGACTGCGTGCCGCCAAGCGCCGCGGCCAGCGCCTGCACGGCGACGCGCACCACGTTGTTGAGCGGCTGCTGCGCGGTGAGCGTCACGCCGCCGGTCTGGGTATGGAAGCGGAGGCGGCAGCCCGCGTCGGCGGCGCCGAACCGCTCGCGCATGATGCGGGCCCACACGCGCCGGGCGGCGCGAAACTTGGCGACCTCCTCGAAGAGGTCGCTGTGGCAGGCGAAGAAGAACGAGAGGCGCGGGGCGAAGTCGTCCACCGCCAGGCCCGCGTCGAGCGCGGTCTGCACGTACGCGATCGCGTTCGCGAAGGTGAAGGCGAGCTCCTGCACCGCCGTCGCGCCCGCCTCGCGCATGTGGTAGCCCGAGATCGAAATCGGGTTCCAGCCGGGCACCTCGCGCGCGCAGTAGCGGAACGTCTCCGCGATGAGGCGCAGCGACGGCTCCGCCGGGTAGATGTACGTGCCGCGCGCGACGTACTCCTTGAGGATGTCGTTCTGGATGGTGCCCGAGAGCTTCGCGGCGGCCACGCCGCGCTCCTCACCCACCACGACGTACATCGCGAGCAGCGTGGCGGCCGTCGCGTTGATCGTCATGGACGTGGAGACCTTGTCGAGCGGGATTCCCTCGAACAGGACGTGCATGTCGTCCACGGTGTCGATCGCCACGCCCACGCGCCCAACCTCGCCGGCGGCGCGCGTCGAATCGGAGTCGATCCCCATCTGGGTGGGGAGGTCGAACGCCACCGACAGGCCGGTCTGGCCGGCCTCGAGCAGGTGGCGGAAGCGCGCGTTGGTCTCGGCGGCGGTTCCAAACCCCGCGTACTGCCGCATCGTCCAGAGCCGGTCGCGGTACATGCCCGGGTAGATGCCGCGCGTGAACGGAAACGCCCCGGGATCGCCGAGGTCGCGGGCGTAGTCCATGGGCGCGTCGCCCGGCCGGTAGACGGGCTCGATGGGAATGCCGCTTGGAGACAGGCGCTCGTCGGTCATCGGCGGAAAGTTAGCGCTCGGCGGTCGCGGGGCCGCGCCACGCCGGGGCCGGGACGCCGCGGGCCGTCACGCACCCCGCGGTGCCGGCCGCCTCAGCCCGCCGCGAGCATCTCGCGCGCGATGTCGACGTCGGCCTTGCTGCCGAGGTAGATGGGCGTGCGCTGGTGCAGGCCCGTCGGCTCCACGTCCAGGATGCGACCGGGCCCGTCGATCGCCGCGCCCCCGGCCTGCTCGCAGATGAACGCGAGGGGATTGCACTCGTAGAGGAGGCGCAGCTTGCCCTTGGGCGACCTGGCGTTCGCCGGATAGGCGAACAGCCCGCCCGCAAGCAGGTTGCGATGGAAGTCGGCCACCATCGAGCCCACGTACCGGACGTTCATCGCCTCGCGCTTGCCGTCGAGCCCACGATAGCGGCGCATCAATGCCCGCACGGGCTCGGCCCAGTGCTGCTCGTAGGCCGCGTTCACGGACAGGAACTTCCCGTGCTCCGGCGTGCGGATGTCCGGATGCGACAGCAGAAACTCGCCGAGGAGCGGGTCGAGCGTGAAGCCGTGCACGCCCCGGCCCGTGGTGTATACCAGCATCGTGCTGGACCCGTAAATGACGTATCCGGCGGCGACCTGATCGCGGCCGGGCTGGAGGGCGTCCGCCAGCGTGCCGCGCGCTCCGCCGCTGCGCTTGCGCAGCACGGAGAAGATCGTGCCCACGGGTACGTTGACGTCGATGTTGGACGAGCCGTCGAGGGGGTCGAAGAGCAACACGTACGGCCCGGTCGTGAAGCGCTCGGGAATGGGAATGAGGTCGTCCGCCTCCTCCGATCCCATGCAGCAGAGCCGGCCGCCGTGATCCATCGCTTTGATGATGGTCTCGTTCGCGATGACGTCGAGCTTCTGCTGGACCTCCCCCTGCACGTTCTCCTGGCCGGCCGAGCCGAGCACGTCGGCGAGCCCGGCCGCCCGCACCTTGTTGGCGATCATCTTGGCGGCGAGCGCCAGGTCGGTGAGGATGCCCGACAGGGCGCCGGACGCGCCGGGGTGCTCGCGTTCCTGCTCGATGATGAAGCGGTCGATGGTGACGACCGACGTGGCCGTGTTCCGGACCGCGATGCTCGCGCGCTCAGTCATGATGGGGTGGCGATAAGGTCTTGCCCGCGGCAGGAAAAGGGAAGCCCGCCGTCACGGGGCAACCGGCGACGCAGCGCGGCCCCGGTAGACGATGGCGCCGCGTGCCTCGACGACGAACGTGCCTCCCGTGCGATCGGTGCGGACGACGACCGTGCCGAGGAGGTCGGTGCGGGCCACGCGCGCGCCGTGGGCGAAGAGGTCGGCTATCACGGCCGGCGACGGATGGCGGTACCGGTTGCCGGCGCCCACCGACACCAGGGCGACGGACGGCGCAACGGCGTCGAGCCACGCGGGTGTGGTGCTCGTTGCGCTCCCGTGATGCGCCACCTTCAGGACGTCCGCGCGAAGGGCCGCGGGGTCGCGCGCCAGCAGCCACGCTTCCTCGGGCGCCTCGGCGTCGCCGGTGAGGAGCGCACGGAAGGCGCCGTAGCGCACCCGTACGACGGCGCTGGCGAGGTTGGGGTCGGACAACGCCGCCGTCCACGTTGAATCGGGCGCGAGGAACGTCGCCATCACTCCGTCCACGTCGAGCGAATCGCCGGGATGAATGCGGCGCCACGGCACGCCGGCATCCCGGGCGGTGACGAGGGCTTCGCGGTACGACGGGCTCGTGCCGGCGAACGCCGCGTCACGCACGTCGTCCGGCGCCAGCTGGGCGATGAGGGCGGCGGCGCCACCCACGTGGTCGTCGTGCGGGTGCGTCATCACGAACA
>JAYEKC010000673.1:0-6596 GCA_034716715.1 Gemmatimonadota bacterium
GTCGGCCGGGCGATCGAACGGGGGCGCGCCCGCGGGCGCGGGGCTCACGGCGTGTCCTCGTAGACCCAGTAGGGGAGGCCCGTACGGCGACCCGCGCGCTCGGCCTCGTCGCGCGACGCGAACGGGCCGTACACCACCCGCCAGATCGTGGCGCCATCGCGCTGCGTGGGCACGACGCGCACGGGCTTGCCCTCCACCCGGATCGCGGCCGCCAGCGTGCGCGCCCGCTGCTCGTCGAGGAGTGCCGCGAACGAGAGTGTCCACCCGCCGGTGTGGCCGCGGGCATCCGCCCCTTCGGCCGCCGCTTGGCGCGGCGCCTCGCGCGGCGCTGGGTGCAGCGGTACGTCCGGCGCTGCAGGGGTGCGTGCGGCCGCGCCGGAGTCGGCGGCGACCGCCAGCGAGTCCGTCGAGTCCGCATCGAAGCTCACCGGCGTGTCGAGTCCCTTGGCGCGCGGCCGGAACCCGTTCCACCGGATGAGCGCCCAGAGGTCCGCAGCGCCGCCCACGTACCGGCGCCTGACGTGTCCGGTCACCGGATCGACCTCCACGGCGTCGGCCGCATCCACGGTGAGGATCGCGCCGTCGGGGCCGACCAGGGGGAGGTCCCCCCGCCAACGCGAGGCGAGACGCGCGACGACGCGCGACTCGGCCACCGACACGACCGACACCGAATCGTCATCGGCGTGGCGCGCCAGGAGGAAGCGCCCGTCGGGATCCATGCGCAGCGCCACGGCCGGGGCGGTCAGGCGAATGCGGCCGGCCACGCGCTCATCGTAGCGGTCGATCAGTGACAGCGACGCCTCGCCGGCGAGCGCCACGAAAATGCGGTCGCCGCTCGGCGTTGGGACGGCGTCGACCGCGGCGCCGGGCACCTGCACGGTGCGGGTCCGCGACAGGTCGCGGACCCGCACGCCGGCGAGGCCGGAGTCGGTCCCGAAGTAGATGCGGTCGCCGATGGCGGTGCCCACGGCGAAGCCGGCCTGCGGAACGGAGGACGTGTCCACGATGCGGGCTTCGGGCGGCACGATGCGCCGCAGCGTCGAGCGCTCTCCAATGTCGTTGACCAGGACGAGCGACCCGTCCGGCTGGGGCAGGAGCGAGCGCGGCGTCAGCGCCGAGCGGTAGGTCCAATTGCCCGCGGGGGTCAACCGTTCCACCTCGTGCTTGGCGTTCACCCCGTACACGGCCCAGCCGTCGGCGCTGGCGATGCGTTCCATCGGCGCGTTTGCGGCCGCGGTCACGGTGCCGAGGCGGAGTTCGACGCGCGTGGGGACGCCGCGCGCATCGGTGACGGTGACCGTGCCCTCGTCGGCGTCGAAGGCGACGAGCTCACGAGCCCGGGGAACGGGCTGCGTCGATGTCCAGAGCACGGAATCCTGGCCCCAGCGGTACGCGCGTGCCGAACCGCCTTCGGTCGGGATGCGGACGAGAACGGCGTCGGGGCCGGTCCATCCGGCACTGGTGGGCCGGGGCGGTACCAGTCCTTCATTTCCTCCGCACGACGCGGCGAGGACCAGGAACGCGAGGGAACGTTGCACGGGCGAAAACTAGGCGGGCGGACGCCACGGAAAAAGCGACGGGCGGGGCCTTGGCCCCGCCCGTCGCACCTGGCGGCGCGGCCGCCTCAGTAGCTCGGGCCGATCGAGAACTGCCAGTACCCCTGCTTGTAGAAGCCGTCGCGCGGCACGGCGTAGTCCCAGCGGAGGATGGCGATGTTGAAGAGGTTCACGCGGATCCCGTACCCGTAGCTGCGCAGCGGGTAGCGCTGCTTCGTGAAGTCGTAGTTGTCGGGCTGGGTCAGGCTGATCTGCTGGCCGCCGCTCCACGCCATGCCGGCATCGTAGAAGAAGAGGCCGTCGATGGGCGGCAGCGAGATGGGGAGCACGCCGAGGTCGAACCGGCGGACGAGCGGGAACCGGAGTTCCGCGCTGGCGATTGCGATGCGGCTGCCGAGGAGTTGCACCAGCGAGCACGTGGCCGCGCTGTGGCTGGTGCCGTTGGACCCGTTGGTTCCGCAGTCCGAGGCGTTGTAGTTCTCGCGGTCGTACCCGCGAACGTAGTACGGGTATCCGATGTACTTCGGATACCGCAGCTCGCCCTTGCCCACAGAGAGGTCCGCATTGAAGCGCGTGGCGAGGGTCAGGAAGTTGAAGAGGATCGCGTCGTAACGCCGCGCGTCCACGAGATAATTCACCCAGCTGCTGTCGCCGGCGAGGTTGGGTCGCAACTCGAGGCGGTACCGGTGCCCGTAGATGGGGCCCGTGAGTCCCTGGAGCGCATTGTCGGACACGTACGCCGCGTACGGCGACAGGTAGTTCAGCGTGCCTCCACCGCGAATGCTGTCCACGTAGATGCCCGTCCCGAACCCGTACACGTTGTACTGTTGCGAGAGGAACATCGATGCCCGGTCGATGCTCGTGAACTGCGTGCCGAGCTCGAAGCGTTCGAAGCGGTTCAGTGGGTACGCGCCCTGCAGGAACGCCTGGCGGATGACGTACCGCTCGAGCGTCTGGTACTGGCTTGCGACGCCGTTGTTGTCGAACGGCGTCTGCGCATAGTTGCTGATGAAGAAGTACGGCACCTGGAGGGCGCCCGTGGCCCACATCAGGCGACGCGACGAGTTCTGGAAGGCCACGAACGCCTGGGCCTCCTCGAGCCGCCCGTTGAGCGAGGCCGACACCGCCAGCTGGCGGTTGCCAAGGAGGTCGCCGAACACGAGCGTCGTGCCGCCGTACACGCCGCGGCCGTAGTTCTCCTGCGCGTAGCCGATGGACGGACGCGAGATGTACTCCGGCCGCAGCGTCGGCTTGTAGGGTTCTTCCTTGAGCGACGACTCCGGCGGCAGGGCGAGGGCCACGCTGTCGAGCAGGGCCGCCACGGACGTGGCCGGCACCGACCCCGGTGCGCCTGGGGGCGGAAGCTGCCCGGACGGTCGAACGTTGTCGCCCGTGCGGTAGAGGGAAAGGCGGCGCCCGCCCGACGAGTCACGCGCCGCCTGGACGGCCTGCTGGGCGATGGCCTGCACGTCGCGCGCGGCCTGCGCCTGCGCCCGGCCCGCAGAGTCGCGCGGCGTCGGGGCGGCTGCCTGCCCCCCGCCCGGCGCGGCACCCTGGCCCGCCGGGGCGCCTGAAGCGACCACGGCCGCCGCCTCGACGAACGGTTCCTTTTTCAGTTGCCGCGGGTTGCTCACCGACCAGATCGTGTAGTCGCCGTTGTCCATGTAGACGAACGCGAGCTTGTCGGCCTGGTGTGCCCACGTCATTGCGGGGCTGTTCTCGGTGACCGACGACACGCCCCCGACGAACTTCGTGAGCTGGTAGTGCTCCTTCGTGTCGAAGTCGTACAGGAACACCTGCGCGATCCCGGTGCGGTCGCTGATGAACGCAATCGACTTCCCGTCCGGCGCCCACTGCGGGTTCAGGTTCTTGCCGCCCTGCCCGGGAATGGTCTCGATGCGGTTCGTCTCAAGGTCGAGGATGTTGATCTGCCACTTCGAGAACTTGAGCAGCGCGAGGTCGGTGGTCGGACCCCGGTCGCTGACGAACGCCACCTTGCGGCCATCCGGCGACCACGCCGGCATCACCGCGCCGTTGTAGTCGTTCGTGAGGGCGCGCAGGTTCCGGCCGTCGGCGTCGATCACGTAGAGGTTCGTGAAGCCGCCCTTGCTGCCGGAGAACACGATGCGCCGGCCATCGGGCGACCATGATGGCCCGATCATCTGGTCGAGGTCGGTGTCGAGGCGGCGCACCACGCGGCGCGACCGCACGTCGAGGAGGTACAACACGTCCTTACCCTGCCGCTGCGCCGTATACGCGAGCTGGCGGCCGTCCGGCGAGAAGGCGCTCTGCGAATACGCGTAGCGCAGCTCCTCGGTCTCGGGATTCAGCGTGCTGTTGGTGAGGCGCTTGAGCCGCTTGCCCGTTGTGGCGTCGGCCAGGTAAAGGTCGAGAAACACCTCCGCGCGCAGCAGGCTACCCGTCGAGATGTACACGATCTGGCGGCCGTCGTTCGACAGCGCCGGCGCCACGTATACGGGGATGATCCCGCCCGTGCGGCGCTCGTTGAGCAGCGGCTGCGCCACCTTCCGGGGTCGCTCGAGCGACGCGATCCCGGGCAGATACTGCATCTGCACCGTCTCCTTCCACTCGTCACCCAGGTCGGCCAGCTCGTAGCCGGTGAAGCGCTTGAACGCGCGGTCAACGCCCGACGTCACGGAGGCCTGCAGGATCTCGCCGATGATCTCGTCGCCCCAGCGCTTCCCGATGAACCGCCAGAACCCTTCACCGTAGCGGTACGGGAACCAGCGCTCCGGGCTCCGCGTCATCTGCTCGACCGACGGGATGTTGCCGTTGAGCGCCGCGTCGCGCAGGATGGCGTCCGTGGCCGGGTGGTGCGGGCCGATCGAGAGGTACTCGGCCATGCCCTCGGCGAACCAGAGCGGCAGCGGTTCGGTGCTGATGTCGGACGCCACCATCGCCGCGCCCGTGCGGCCGCGGAATTGGATGTCGTACTGGAACTGGTGCACCATCTCGTGCGTCAGGACATGCTCGGTCTCGCCCATGTCCTGGCCCGTGAAGAACATGTTGCGCTGCCGCAGCGCGTCCGTGACGCCGCCCGTGCCCTCGCCGAGGTCGCCCGTCACGTTGTTCTGCGCAAAGTCGCCACGCGACGCGAAGACGACGATCGGCTTGCGCTCGCGGAACTCATACCCGAGGAGGCGCGAGAGCCGGGCGTACGAACGCTCGGCCATCCGGGCGACCATCTTCGCCGCCTCCTCTTCCTCCTGATAGTAGTGCACGTCGAAGTGTTCGGACCGCATCACTCGCCAGGTGATCTGCTTGAACTGCACCTGATTCTGGCCGAAGTAGGCCTGGGCCCCCGCCGACGCGGGGACGAGGGCGGCGCACACACCAGAGAGCGCAAGCGCGGCGGCGAGGGCCAGCCGGGACGGACCGAGACGCATCGGGGTGCCTCCTAACGGGTCAGCGCGACGGCCGGGGCGTCGCCCCATAGCCGCTCAAGCTGATAATACGACCGAAGCGACGGATGGAACACGTGCACGACGAAATCGACGAAATCCAGCACCACCCAACGTCCGTGGGTGAGGCCGTCCGTCGCCCGCACCCGCACGCCTGCGGCGCCGAGCCGCTCGATGACGTGCTCGGCGACGCTGCGAACGTGCGTGTCCGACGTGCCGGATGCGATCACGAAGTAGTCCGTCATGTCCGTGACGCCGTGCAGGTCGAGGAGCACGACGTCGTTGGCCTTGCTGTCCAGGCACACGTCCGCCGCGAGGCGGGCGTGCACTTCGGCCGACGGCATCCGCGTGCGCGCGGTCATGGCACCCGCGGCGCCCGCTCCGGACCCTGCCGGCGGCCCATCCACGTAATAGGACACGCGACGACCGAAGTTCCCCTGGCAGCACGGCGGTCGCACGTCCGCGGATGCGCGGACATGCGACCGTGGCGGCGACCGGCCGCGCCGCGCGTGCGGCGCCTCACGCCTTGATGACCCAGACCTTGACCTCGGCCTTCACGTCGGCGTGCAGCTTCACGGGCACCTTGTACACGCCGAGCGCGCGGATCGGCTCATGCAGGTCGATCATCCGCTTCTCGAGCTTGATGCCCTGCGCCTCGAGCTGGTGGGCGATGTCGCTCGACGTCACCGACCCGAAGAGCTTGCCTTCCTCGCCCACGCGGGCCGAGAAGGTGAGCGAGACCGGTTCGAGCTTCGCCGCCATCTCCTGCGCGGCCGCGCGGCGCCCGTTCTCGGCCGCTTCCAGCCGCTCCTTCTCCTGCGCGATGCGCTTCAGGTTGCCGGGCGTCGCCTCGTAGGCGATCCCGCGGGGCAGGAGGTAATTGCGGGCGAAGCCGGGCGACACCTTCACCACGTCGCCGGGATGCCCGAGCTTCTCGACCGATTCGCGAAGAATGACTTCCATGGGATTCCCCAGTATCAGGTTTTCCTGGCCCGCGCGCGTGCCCGCCAGTCGAGCCAGGTGTCACCCACCCCGAGCCCGAGCGCCATCACGCCCAGCACGTTCCAGAAGAGGACGGCAATGATCACGAGGAAGGCGCTCGCCAGCCGTCCCGGCGACACCATCCAGAGGAACACGCCCGCACCACGGATGGTGTAGAGCGCACCGAAGAACACAAGCAGGTTGGCCCCGATTGCCCGCGCCAGCGTGAATCCGGGCACGAGAATGAGGCCGAGGCCCGCCACCACGCCCCACACCAGGTGGTCGTTGAAGCGGAACTCCCGGAGGCGGCCCAGCGGCGGACCTACCCGCGCGCGGCCAATCCGATGATACAGGGCCCACGCGAGGGCCAGCGCCGCGAGCACCTCCAGCGCGGCCAGCGAGGGAAACAGCATCCGCGCGGCCGACGGCAGCGCGGCGAGTTGCGTGTCCACCATCGTGGCCATCTCTCCCGCCTGCGGGTTCTGTGCCACGAAGTCCTTCCATTCCGGCAGCGACGTCATCTGCCGCCAGCCCGCCCGGGACTGCTCGGCCCGCCGCCCGGCCTCGGCGGCGACGCCGTCGGCCACGCGCGACGGTCCGCCCGGCACGGCGACGGTGACGGCGAGCGCAACCGCGA
>JAYEKC010000674.1:0-30056 GCA_034716715.1 Gemmatimonadota bacterium
AAGGCGACGCGGCCCTTGATGGCCTCGGGGTCGAGGCCGTTGATCGAGTCCACCTGCAGCAGGGCGAGGTACTTCTCCCACGCCTTCGGCGGGCGCACCTGGCCACGGATGGTGTCGCCCGTCTTCACCTGGAAGCGCTTGATCTGCGTCTGCGACACGTAGATGTCGTCCGGGCCCGGCAGGTAGCTGTAGTCGGGGCTGCGCAGGAACCCGAACGACTCGCGGCCGAGCTCGAGCGTCCCCTCCGCCTCCAGCGGCGTGCCGGCTTCCAGGAGCGCCCGCTCCACGTGGAAGATGAGGTCCTGTCGCCGCCGGCTTGCGGTGGCCGGGAGCTGCAGCTCTTCGGCCATCGCAATCAGCTCGGCGAGGGGCTTGCGCCGGAGTTCGGAAATATCCATTCGGAGGGATCGGTCGCGCCGTGAGGCGGGCGGGCGTGGGGTGCCGGGCCGGGCCGGCGGCCGCGCGAGGGGCGGCGGGGAGGAGGGATGCGCGAGGCGGGATTCGAACCCACGACCTTCGGCTCCGGAGGCCGACGCTCTATCCAGCTGAGCTACTCGCGCGGTCGGGCCATCCGGTGACGCGATTGCGTCCACCAGTGGATGGCAACGGGATGGGAAAGCTACCCGGGCCCCCGGTTCCCGACAAGCACGACCCTGCCGTGATGCCGGCGGCGCGCGTGCGCTTGACCGGGCCCCGACGCGGCGGCAGAATGATCTGACCGTTGCCCCCTCCAGCGTGCGCATCCTGACCCTCGTTCCCGAAGACTCGCTGCGCGTCATTCGCGCGGCGTTGCGCGCGCGCGACAGCGCCGCGCCGCACCCGGACGTGGCCTCCCTGCTGGCGGCCGCGGCGGGCGGGCGCGTGGACGCGGTGGTCGTCGACCCCGCCGTCGTCGATGAGGCGGACTGGGCGCGCCTGAAGCCGGCACTTGAGGATCCCGACCTGCCGGTGATGCTGTACTCGGCGCTCGGTCCGGCGACCGTCCGGCGCATCGTTGCCGCGTCGGCCGTGGGGGTGCACGAGGTGATGCTGCGCGGGGTGGATGACGACGGGGCCGCCGTGCGGCGCCGCCTCGAGACGTTGCGGCGGCCGCCGCCGCCGGCGCGCGTGCTGGCGCGGCTCGCCGAACGGCTGGCCGAACTCCCCGACGGCCTGCAGGGGGCAACGGTGCCGCTCTTCTGCGAAGGCCGGATCCCGCGCTGGGCCGAAGAAGTGGCGCGCACCGCGTCGGTGCCGCGCCGGAGCGTGGACCGGTGGATGCGCCGCGCCGGTCTGGCCGGCACCGCGACGCTCCTCGACGTGGCGCGGCTATCCCGGGTCTGGGTTCCGCTCACCGAGGGCAAGCTCGCGCCGGCCGACGTTGCGCACCGACATGGGTACGTCCGCTCCAGGGCGCTCGCCGTGCACACGCGCCGGATCGTGGGCGTGTCGCCGGCGCTGCTTGGCGTGCGGCTCTCGGCGGACGAGTTCGTGGACCGCCTCGCCCACCATGCCCTGCGTCACTGAGGTCGCCGGTCCCGCGGCGCCGTCAGCGTCCGGCGGCGCCCTCCCGGGCGCGCCGCACGTGCCGGAGGCGGAGGTGCTCCTCGCGTTCGCGCTCCTCGAGCTGCTGGCGCACGGTCGCCACCTGACCTTCCAGGCGGGGCGCAACGCGTTGCTCGAGGGTGAGCAGCCGCCGCGTCGTCTCTCGCACGGCGTCGCCGAGTCGCCGCACGCGCTGCTCCCGCGGGGCAGCGTCGATCAACAGGTCGACCAAGGCTTCGAAGCGCGCCGCCGACTCCACGGCGGAGGGGCCGATGGCCCCGGGCGCAACCCCGCGCGCGTCGATGGTGCGGGCCACCGCGTCGCGTCCCACGACGTCGGTGACAGCGAGCCCCCACACCACGACGGGTCGCAGCTCGACCGTTGGCGCGCCGAGCGTCCAGCCGAGGGGCGCAAGCCCTGCCACGCCGTGCACGGCAAGAGCGGCGGCGAGTGCCTCGGCCGCCTGGGCGGCGGCGGCGGCGATGCGCGCCCGCACGTCGATCGCGGGCCGTGCGAGGCGGAACAGCTCAGCCACCAGCGCCTCGCGCTTGCGCCGGGTGAGGCCGATTCCGTGGCGCACGCGGCCAAGGTCGCGGCGCGCGCGCACGAGGTTCATGCGCGTGGCGGCGAGGCGGGCGGTGCTCATGGCCGGCCTCCGGCGGCGGTGCGGGCTGCCCACGTCGCGTCGCTGATCCGGAACAGGTCGTCGCGGGGAAGGGTCTCCAGCAGGCGCCACCCCACCTCGAAAGTCTCCTCGATCGTCCGGCGCCCACGGGGCTGCGCGATGAACTCGCGCTCGAACGCGTCGGCGAACGCCAGGGAGCGCCGGTCCGCGGCTGGCAGCCCCGACTCGCTCACGATGGCCGCCATGGTCCGGGCCTCGCGGCCGCGCGCGTAGACGGCGTAGAGCTGGTCGCTCCACTCCCGGTGCTCGGGTCGGGTGCGTCCCTTGCCGATGCCGCCGCCCATCAGGCGCGACAGCGACGGCAGGATGTCGATCGGCGGCGACACGCCGCGACGGTGCAGTTCGCGGCTCAGCACGATCTGACCCTCGGTGATGTAGCCGGTGAGGTCCGGGATCGGATGCGTGACGTCGTCGTCCGGCATGGTGACAATGGGGATCTGCGTGATGGAGCCCGGCGTGCCGCGTACGATCCCGGCCCGTTCGTAGATCGACGCGAGGTCGGTGTACATGTAGCCGGGGAAGCCGCGACGGCCCGGAATCTCCTCACGCGCCGTGGCGATCTCGCGCAACGCCTCGCAATAGTGCGTCATGTCGGCGAGGACGACGAGCACGTGTATCCCGCCGGTGAATGCCAGGTGCTCGGCCACCGTCAGCGCGAGCCGCGGCGCGAGGAGGCGTTCCACCGCCGGGTGTGATGCCTGGTTGAGGAACAGCACCGTTCGCGGCAGTGCGCCGCTCGCGCGCACGCGCGCGGCGAACTCCTCCGTCTCGCGCGCCGTGATCCCGATGGCCGCGAAGACCACGGCGAACGGCTCGCCGCGCGGCGCCCGCGCCCACTCGACGATCCGCGCGGCAACCTCCAGGGCGGGAAGGCCCGGGCCGGAGAACACCGGCAGCTTCTGGCCGCGCACGAGCGTGTTCATCGCGTCGATCGCGCTGATGCCGGTCTCAATGAACTCGCGTGGCGGCGCGCGCCGTACCGGGTTGATCGGCGCGCCCGTGATGGGCTGCACCGCCTCGCCGACCGGATCGGGCAGGCCGTCGATGGGCGCACCGTGTCCATCGAACGCGCGGCCGAGCAGTTCCCGTCCCACGACGGTCCGCGCGATCTGGCCGGTGAGCACGACGTCCGCCACGTCGGGGCGCAGGCCGATCGTCTCGTCGAGCACCTGCACCACCGTCGTACGTTCGCCGGCGTCGATCACCTGCCCGCGGCGGTCGGGCTGGCCCGCCAGTCGCACGACGACCCACTCGCCGAGCGCCACGCCGGGCGTCCGTTCGAGGAACAGCAGGGGTCCGCCGGCGGCGGCCGCGCCGTGGTGCGTCCGCTCGAGCGCCGCCCGTGTCATGTGCCGTCGCCGCCGGCTGCGGGTACCGGAACGGTTTCGGGCGCCAGGGCGGTGGCCGCGGTCATCGCCGCAGCCGCGAGCGTCGTCACATCTTCGTCGGGCGCGTCGCGCAGCTGCGACAGGGCGTGCCGCAGCCCCGACAGGTCGACCGATGCATACGCGACGCCACCCGCCAGCGCCGCCGCCGCCGCCCGGTACCCGGCGAGCGCCGCCGACGCGAGTCCGTGCGTCTTGGCCAGCGACGACCGCGCGTCGTGCGGGTGATACGCGTTCTGCCGCAGGACCGTCTCCCGGACGAGCACCGACGCATCGATCACAAGGCGATCGGCGTCCTCCAGGGCGTCCGGGCCCACCAGGCCGGCGATGTCGCGCAACTCCCGGTCGCGCTGCAGGAGCGCCATGAGCGCCGCCCGAGCCTCCGCCCAGTCGGCGGCGGCGTGCGCGGCGAGCCACGGCGACACGAGCGGCGCGTAGAGGGAGAAGCTGGTTTCCCAGTCCACCGCAGGAAAGTGCCGCTGGTGGGCGAGGGCGGCGTCGAGCGCCCACATGGCTCCGGCCACGCGGAGTGAGGCCTGCGTCACGGGCTCGGAGAAGTCGCCGCCGGGCGGCGACACGGCGCCGATCACCGTCACCGCCCCCTCGCGCGCAGGCTCGCCGAGCGTGCGCACGCACCCCGCGCGCTCGAAGAACTGCCCGAGCCGGTTCGCCAGGTATGTGGGATACCCCTCCTCGCCGGGCATCTCCTGCAGGCGCGCGGCCATCTCGCGCAGCGCCTCCGCCCAGCGCGACGCGGAGTCGATCATCAGGACCACACGGTTCCCCTGGTCGCGAAAGTACTCCGACACCGTGATTCCCAGGTAGATGGACGCCTCGCGCGCGGCGACGGGCATGTTCGACGTGTTCACGATGAGCACGGCGCGCTCCATCACGGGACGCCCGGTGCGCGCGTCCACAAGGGTCGGGAACTCCGTGAGGACGTCGGTCATCTCATTGCCGCGTTCGCCGCAGCCCACATACACCACGATGTCGGTGTCGGCGTACTTCGCGAGCGACTGCTCGATGATCGTCTTGCCCGTGCCGAAGCCGCCGGGAACCACGGCATTGCCGCCTTCGGCCACCGGGAAGAACAGGTCGAATACGCGCTGGCCCGTGATGAACGGCCGCTCGGTGGGCATCCGGCTCGCGATTGGTCGCGGTACGCGCACGGGCCATCGGTGGGCCAGGGTGATCGCGCTCCCGTCGTCGTACCGCCCGACGGGATCGGCGAGCGCCACCGTTGCCGATGAGATGGCCGCGATCGTTCCGCCGCCCCGCGGCGGCACGAGGATGGGATGCTCGCGTCCCGACGGCTCGACCACGTGGCCGACGGCATCGCCCGGACGCACCACCTCGCCGGCGCGGCGCGTCGCGATGAACGCCCACTGGCTGGTCGCGTCGAGGGTGTCGACCCGGGCCCCCGGCGTGATGAAGTCGCCGGTCACGTCGGCGAGGCGCTGGAGTGGCCGCCCCACGCCGTCCAGCACGGAGCCGAGGAGGCCTGGTCCGAGTTGCGCCGTGAGCGACACGCCAAGCGACTCCACCGGCTCTCCCACGGCGAGCCCGGTGGTGTCCTCATAGACTTGCAGCGTCGCCACGTCACCCCGCTGCCGGATGACCTCGGCCATCATGCGGCGCTCGCCCACGGCTGCCGTGTCGTAGAGCGCCGCCCGCAGGGGGGTGGCTTCGACCAGCGAGCCGGCAACCCTGATGATGCGGGCCGTCATCGCAAGCGCACCCGGTAGCCGATCGCGCGTCGCAACAGCTCGAGAATCACGTCCTCGGCGGCGCCGGTCGCCTCGCCCCATGCGGGCGAAGGTACGGGCACGAGGATCGGCACCGCACGCCGCTCCGCCTCGCGCCGCACCGGCTCGGGAATTCCGTCCAGCAGGCGCTGCTCGACGAGCAGCACGCCGACGCCGGGCTCCGTGGCCACCACCCCGAGCCGCGTGGCGGCGGCTTCCGCGTCCTCGACGGCATCGCTTGTCACGCCCGCGAGGCGAAACCCCGCCGCGACCGCCGGCGTGGCGATGGCTCGCACCTGCCGCCTCATGCGGCCACCCCGATCGCGCGCGCGATGTGGCGGCTCGTCGCGCCAAGCGCGATGCCCCACGTGATATGGAGGAGGTTCCGCACCTCTGCCCTCTGGCGCAGCGCGAACGCGATGATCGGAGCCGTGGAGAGCGGATCCCGCAGGGCGTCGCGGCGAAACGCCGAGGCCATCGCGTCGAGCGCGCGTTCCTCACGCGGCCGGTCCGCCGCATCGAGCGCGGCCGCGACAGGCGTATGGGCGACGCGGGGCCGGAGGCCGGCGACCAGCGCCACGGTCGTCCGCGTTTGCGCCGAAACGGCGAGGTCATCGGCCGTGACGATCGTTCCGCCAGGCACGAACAACCTGCCGACGTCGACGTCGAAGCGGCCGTCCGCGAGGGCAAGCGCCGTCCAGAGATTCTCGAGGTCGATGGTGAGCGACACGAAGCGCGCCATGGCCGCGTCTGCCCGGCGTGCCGCTTCCGCCGCCCTCGCGGCGAACCGCCGTGCCAGCTCGCAGTCGATGCGAAACAGGTCCGGGTGCGCTCGCGCGGCTTCACCGGACAGTGCCGGGGCCAGGGGATGCCGCCACAGCGCGAGCAGGGCGCGCAGCGCGTCGAGATCCGGTGCCTCCGACAACGTGTCGAGCGCGCGGATCGGCAGCGATGGCGTTGCGATGAGCCCGCTCACCCGCTCCGCAGCGCTGACGCCCGCCACGGCACCGCGAACGAGCGCCCGGAGCGAGCGCCGGTCCTCGTCGTCGAAGATCGGCGCCAGGGCCGACACGCGCGGGCCTGCCCATCGGGCCAGGATCCGCAGGCGTGCCCCGGCGCGGCGCCGCACCGCCAGCTCGATGGCGAGCGGCGTGGTCGGCGCATCGGCGCTCGCACGTGAGAAAACGCCGCGCGACGCGAGCTGCACGCCGAGCCCCTCGAGGTCACGCGATGCGCAGAGCGCACGCCAGTCGCCGGGCTCCAGCAGCTGTCCCGCCAGGCCGCGCACGCGCGCGATCACGTCGCCCCAATCGGTCACCGAAACTCCGTCGCGAGCGCGCCGGCCAGCCGCGCGGCGAACGTCGCCCGGTCCCGCTCCAGCCGGCGAACGAATGTCGCGTCCACCGAGACGCGGCCGTCGCGCGACTCGGCCACCACGCCAAGGGGAACGGACGGGTCGCCAATCACGGTTGCGTCCGGCCGCCCGGCCACGCGCACGGCGCGCGAGACGTGGACGGCAATGTCGGGCCGGCAGCGCACCCGGACGCCTTCGTCCGGCAGGTAGGTCAGGGCGTCGCGCACCAGCGCATCCAGGGCCTGCGGGAAGTCGGGTCTGGTCGCGCGGGCCTCGATGCGCTCGCGCGCGCGCGCGAAGATGCGCTCGATGGCCGCCGCGCGCGCGGGCAGCGTCCGTTCTCGCGACCGCTGTGCGGCGGCGGCTTCCGTCAGTGAGCGTTCTCGCGTCACGTCCGCGTTGGCCCGAGCCATGGCCGCCGCGGCTGCGCGTTCGGCCGTGGCCCGGGCGGCCGCGTGGATGCGCTCCACCTCGGCGGCCGCGGCCGCGCGGCTGGCCGCCGCCTCATCGGCCGCGCGGGTTCGCAGGGCGTCGAGGAGGGGTCGCGCCGTCATGGCGTTCGGCGCCGCCTCAGCCGCCGGCCCGGAGGATGAGGAGGACGGCTACCACGAAGCCAAGGATGACCATCGTCTCCGGGATCGCGACCAGGATGATCGCCGTCCCGGTGAGCTCCGGTTTTTCCGCCAGGCTGGCGGCGGCAGCCGCCCCGATGCGGGCCTGCGCCCACGCGGTGGCGATCGCCGTGATGCCGATCGCCGCGGCCGCGGCAATTGCGATCCACATGTTGATCATCGTGATACCTCGCGAGGTTGAAGGCCCGCGGCGCCGTTGCCGTGACGGAACGGGTGGTACGGCGTGCCGCCGGGACTGTAGAACTTCCCGAAGAACTCCACGTAGTGCAGGCGCAGGGTGTGAATCGCCGGGCTGAAGAGCCCGATGGCGAAGTTCACGAGGTGGAACAGCAGCGCGAACATGAGGCCGACCGCGGCGCTGCCGACGGCGCCCACCATCTGGTTTGCCACCACGGCCAGCATGACCGACGCGGTTCCGATGGCCATGATGCGCGCGTAGGACAGGATGTTGCCGAACGTGGCCAGCAGTTCCACCGGCGCGATCAATCCCTCGGCGAACACGAGCACGGGGAAGGCGATCAGCAGGCCGATCACGGACGGCGTGAACAGCCGGGCCGGCAGGAAGTCGAAGGCGGCGAGCAGCGCCGCGACCACGAGGACCACCATCACGGCTGAAATGCCGCGCCCGATTGCGGCACGCGGCTCGCGGCGTGCCATGCTGATGGCGCCGAGCACCAGGCCAAGGACCACGTGCACGACGCCGAGAGCGACCGCCGCGGCCAGCATGGCGAGCACGGCCTGCTCACGGTCCACCAGCAGCGCCGGGATCCCGAAGGCGCGGCGCGCCGCGTCGCCGAAGTACTCGCCGTACAGCACGCCGAAGATGATCGCGAACGCCGCGCACGGCCCGGCCACCTCGGTGACCACCCGCAACATTGACCCCGGCTGGCTCCGGTGATGCAGCGTCAGCGCAACGACGGCGAGCACCACGCCGTACCCCGCGTCGCCGAGGATCATCCCGAAGATGAGTGGAAAGAACACTGCGACGAACGGCGTGGGGTCAATGCTGCCGTATCGGGGCAGGGGCAACAGCGCGATCATCGCTTCGAACGGACGGAACAGGCGAGGATTCGAGAGCGCGACGGGTGCATCCTCGGCGCCCCACTCCTCCCGCGCGACGGACTCCACCACCACCGTCGGGCCGGACGCGCGGGCGATGCCGGCCGCGAGTTCATCGAACGCCGGCTCCGGCACCCAGCCGTCGATGGCGAAGGCGTGTGCCGTCACGTGTCCTCGTTCGTGCGCCGTTGCGATGGCCAGCCAGTCGCCAATCGCCGCGCGCGCACGCGCCAGCTCGCCGCCACGCTCCGCCAGCAGCCGCGCGCGCTCGCCGGCCACCTCCCCCAGCTCCGGCGGGATGGCGCCAAGCCGGACAAGCATCCGCGGCACGGCCTCGTCGAGCGGCAGGTCGCGGAACGGCGCCGGCAACGGCACCTCGGGTACGCGCGCACCGGCCAGTCGCTCCTCGAGGTGCGCGCTGAACTCCCGCGGCAGCACCAGGAGCACGGCCACGTCGCCGCCGGCAAGCGCGTGCGTCGTCATCGTGAACTCCGCCCCGAGTTCGGCCCGCAGCGCCGCGGCAAGCGGCGCGAGCGCGGCGCGGGCGGACCCCGGGACCACCACGGCGTGGCTCGTGAGTCGGGGCGAATCCTTCACCTTCCGTACCGCGGGAAGCACGGCCGCGAGGAACTCCCGGTAGCGGTCGAGCAGCGCACGTTCCTCCTGAAGCGACGTTTCGCGTTCGCGCAGCGCGACGGCCGCCTCCCGCGTCCGGCGCGCCAGCCGGGCCCAGCGGGCGAGTTCGGCAGGCGTCGGTCCGCGTTTCCGCGTCGGCGCGGCGGCGGAGGGCGGCGCGCGCAGCGCGCGCCGCGCCTCGTCGATGTCGTCGACCAGGCGCAGCAGGTACCGCCGCCGGCGCTCCGTTCGCGCGTCGAGTCGGGCCGGTGTCACTCCGGCGTGCGGCGATGCGTCCGCCAGGTGCATCTTCCCGAAATCCTGCACCGCCGCAATCGTGGACTCGAACTGCTCGCGCGGCCCCAGGATGCGCACACGCGTCATCGGGACGATCACGGCGGGCCTCCCGCCGGCCCACTGCGCAGGCCCGTGACATCCGCCGCGACTTCCTCCGCAAGCCGGTCCACGTCCGCCTCCGGCAGTGCCGCGAGCCGGCCGACGACCTGGTCGGCAGTCCGGATGGCGTCGAGCGCGAACTGTTCGCGCCCCGTGGCGGCCTCGGCGAGGATCCGCTCGACTTCGCGTGCCGACGTCGCCTCCGCGCTCGACACGTAGGCGGCAGCGGCGGCTCGGGCAGACTCCACCATCGCCGCGCACTCCTGCGCCACGCGATCCGACTGGAGGGCGATGTCCTGCTCCGTCCGGATCAGCTCGTCAAGTGCGGACGGGTCTGCAGCCTGATCAGCGCGCGCGTCATCCCGCGTCATTCAGTCCGCTCCGTTTCGATGCGCCGAAGTCCCGCTGGATTCTCACCATAGGCCCGTGGCGCATGGCCCGCGCCCGGGGAATGGCGCAGGACGCGTGGGGGTTCGCCCGACAGCTGGTGGAGCCGGCAAGTCGCGCGAGGAATCCCGGCGGCGACCGAGGGACAGCCAGAACGTGTCCTCGTAGGCGAAACCCTTACGCCACGTGTGGGAAAAGCCTCTGACCCCGTTTCCGGTTACCGGGCATACTGGGCGGAACGGGGCGGAGGCCATCCGTCCGGGAGGTGAGGGCATCGTGTGTCTGGGAATTCCGGGGCGAATCGTCGCCATGCGCGACGACGCCGGCATGCAGACGGGGATGGTGGACTTCGGTGGCGTGCGCAGGGACGTGTGCCTCGAGTACGTCGCCGGCGACGTCGCGGTGGGCGACTACGTCGTGGTGCACGTCGGGTTCGCCATCACCAAGGTCGATGAGGCGGAGGCGCAGCGCACCTTCGACGTCCTTCGCGAGATGAGCCGGCTCGACGAGCTGGAATGGATGGCCGAGGTCGCCGATCGCGCAGAATCCGTGAGAGCGCCGTCGTCCGCCCCCGGCGGCGCGCCGTGAAATACCTCTCGGAGTACCGCGATCCGGAGGTCGCCCGCGCGCTCATCGGCCGGATCCGGCAGGCCGCCACGCGGGAGTGGACCTTAATGGAAGTGTGTGGGGGCCAGACGCACACCATCGTCCGGCAGGGCCTCGACGAACTGCTCGAGGGCGCCGTCGAGATGATCCACGGCCCCGGCTGCCCTGTCTGCGTGACGCCGCTGGAACAGATCGACAAGGCGCTGATCCTCGCCGCCCGTCCCGGCGTGATCTTCACGTCCTTCGGCGACATGCTCCGCGTGCCGGGGAGCGACTGCGACCTGCAGCAGGTGCGCGCCCGCGGCGGAAACGTGCGCGTCGTGTATTCCCCGCTCGACGCGCTCGCGCTTGCCCGGCGCAATCCCGACAAGGAGGTCGTGTTCTTCGCCGTGGGGTTCGAGACCACGGCGCCCGCCAACGCCATGGCGGTGTGGCGCGCGGCCGAGCTCGGCGTGACCAACTTCAGCGTCCTCGTCTCGCACGTCACGGTGCCGCCCGCGATCACGGCGATCATGGAAGCGCCCGACAACCGCGTGCAGGGATTCCTCGCCGCCGGCCATGTGTGCGCGGTGATGGGCTGGACCGAATACGAGCCCATCGCGGCCCGCTACGAAGTGCCGATCGTCGTCACGGGGTTCGAACCGACCGACATCCTGGAAGGCATGCTCATGGCGGTGCGCCAGCTCGAGCAGGGGCGCCATGAGGTCGAGAACCAGTACGTCCGGTCGGTCCGCCGCGAAGGCACGGTGCCGGCCCGCGCGCGCGTGGAAGCCGTGTTCGAGCTGGCCAACCGGAAGTGGCGCGGCATCGGCGAGATCCCCATGAGCGGCCTCCGCCTGCGCGAGGAGTTCGCCGCGTTCGACGCCGAGCGCAAGTTCGGGCTCGGCGACATCGCGGTGGACGAGCCGGCCGAATGTCACGCCGGCGAAGTGCTCACCGGCCACCTCAAGCCGCCGCGGTGCCCCGCGTTCGGCACGCTCTGCACGCCAGAGCATCCGCTGGGCGCGCTCATGGTGTCGGCCGAGGGCGCGTGCGCGGCGTACTATCACAACGCCCGGCACCGTCCGGGCGCGGAGGTCGCGGCATCATGACGGCCGTTGGCGGAAGGGAAGGGGGCACGGCCGGTGCCGTGGGCGCGTTCGGCGTCCGGTGCGCCGTGCCGCTCGACGCGACGGACCGCGTGCAGCTGGGCCACGGCTCGGGCGGACGCATGAGCGCGTCGCTCATCGCGCGCACGTTCGTCGGGGCGCTCGACAACCCGGCGCTCGCCGCGCTGGGCGACGGCGCCGTCGTGGACGTCGGGCCCGCGACCGTCATCGTGTCCACGGACTCGTTTGTCGTCACCCCGCTGGAGTTCCCCGGCGGCAACATCGGGTCGCTCGCCGTGCACGGGACCCTCAACGACATAGCGATGATGGGCGCCCGGCCCGTGTGCCTCACCGCCGGGTTCGTGCTCGAGGAGGGCCTGCCGCTAGGGACGCTCGACCGCGTGGTGGCGGCGATGGCCGGCGCGGCGCGCGCCGCCGGCGTCCCCGTCGTCGCCGGCGACACCAAGGTGGTGGAGCGCGGCAAGGCCGACGGGATGTACGTCAACACGACGGGCGTCGGGCTCGCCGATCCGGCCTTCCGGCCGGGACCAGCGCTCGCGCGACCCGGCGACGCGGTCATCGTCAGCGGAGCCATCGGGCGCCACGGCATGGCCATCATGGCCGCCCGCGAGGGGCTCGCGTTCGAGAGCGCCATCACCAGCGACAGTGCCTGCCTGGTGCCGCTCGTGGACGCCCTGAAGCGCGCCGCCGTGCCGGTGCACGTCCTGCGCGACCCGACGCGCGGCGGCGTCGCCAGCGCGCTCAACGAAATCGCCCAGGCATCCGGCGTCGGCATCGAACTGCTCGAGGGCGACATCCTGGTGCCCGACGACGTGCGGGCGACCTGCGAAATGCTCGGGCTCGACCCGCTCTACGTGGCCAACGAGGGCGTCATGCTCGCGATCGTCCCGGACGCCGTGGCGGACGCCGTCGTGGACGTGCTTCGCGCCCATCCTCTTGGCGCGCAGGCGCTTCGAATCGGCCGCGTGGTGGCGCAGCCGAGCCGCACGGTGTTCGTGCGCACTGGTCTCGGCGGCACCCGCATCGTGGACCTTCTCCCCGGTGACCAGCTGCCGCGCATCTGCTGACGCTCCGCTCCGGGGGTTGCGCCGGTGGGGCTTTCCCTCACGGATGCGGAATGCGTTGCCTGACACCGGCCCCTCGCCGGCCGGGCCGATAATGAGGTACGCCCCGAAGGAGGCCTGATGCTGAACCCATCGGCGTTCGCCTGGACCGAGTCGGAGTCGCTCGGCCAGCACCTTGAATCGCGCGGCGTTTCGCGCCGCGACTTCGTCACGTTCTGTACCGAGATGGCGGTGATCCTCGGCCTCGGGAGCGCCGCAGCGCCCCGCGTTGCCAAGGCGTTGCAGTCCACCAGGCGGCCCACCGTGATCTGGCTGCAGCTGCAGGAGTGCACCGGGTGCGTGGAGAGCGTGCTTCGGACCTCGGAGCCCACGATCGGTGACCTCGTGCTTGACGTGGTGTCGCTCGACTTCAACGACACCCTCATGGCCGCCGCCGGCAGTGCGGCCGAACGTGCCATGCATGCGTCGATGCAGGCCAACAAGGGCAAGTACCTGCTGGTGGTCACGGGGTCGATCCCACTGAAGGAGGACGGGATCTACACCACCATCGGCGGGCGCACGGCCAAGGCCATGCTCGAGGAAGCGGCCGAAGGGTGCGCCGCGATCCTCGCCCTCGGCGCCTGCGCCCACTTCGGCAGCGTGCAGGCGGCGCGCCCGAATCCCACCGGCGCGGTGGGCGTGCGCGAGGTGATCAAGGACAAGCCGATCGTCAACATCGCCGGCTGCCCGCCCATCGGCGACGTCGTGACGGCGTGCGTCGTGCATTACCTGACGTACGGTCGTCTGCCCGCCGTCGACGGTGAGGGCCGCCCGCTGTTCGCGTATGGCAAGCGCATCCACGACCAGTGCCCGCGCCGCGCGCACTTCGACGCCGGCCAGTACGTCACGGCATTCGACGACGAGGCCGCGCGCAAGGGCTGGTGCCTGTACGAGGTGGGCTGCAAGGGGCCGGCGACGTTCTCGCCGTGTCCGATCTTCCAGTGGAACACCCGCACGAGCTGGCCCATCGGCGCCGGGCACCCGTGCATCGGCTGCACCGAACCGTACTTCTGGGACACGATGACACCGTTCTACGGCCGGCTGCCCAATGCCGGTGGGTTCCCGGTGGAGCAGCGCGTAGACACGATCGGCGCCGCTCTCGCCGTGGGCGCTGCGGCTGGCGTGGCGGCGCATGGCGCCGCGACGGTGCTCACGCAGATCCGGCGCCGCAAGGCCACGAATCAGGTGCCGGAAACTTCAGGTGCCGGGGGCGAAGACCATGGCCAGGACTAAAGTCGTCGTCGATCCGATCACCCGCATCGAGGGCCACCTCCGCATAGAGGCGCAGTCCGAGAACGGGAAGATCGCCAAGGCGTGGGCGTCGTCCACGCAGTTTCGCGGCATCGAGATCATCATGCAGGGGCGCGACCCGCGCGACGCGTGGGCCTTCACGCAGCGCATCTGCGGCGTGTGCACCGTCGTGCACGCCGTCGCGAGCTGCCGGGCCGTCGAGGATGCACTGAACATCCGCATCCCCGCCAACGCCAACACGATCCGCAACCTGGTCCACGGGATGCAGTTCATCCAGGACCACGTCATCCACTTCTACCACCTCCACGCGCTCGACTGGGTGGATGTCGTGAGCGCGCTCAAGGCGGATCCGGCGGGCGCCGCGCGGATCGGCCGCACGCTCTCACCGTGGCCGAACAACGGTGAGGCCGAGATGCGCGCCGTGCAGGACCGCCTGAAGAAGTTCGTCGGCTCGGGCCAGCTCGGCATCTTCGCCAACGGCTACTGGGGCCACCCGGCGTACAAGCTGCCGCCGGAGATGAACCTCCTCGCGGTGGCCCACTACCTGGAGGCGCTCGACTGGCAGCGCGACGTCATCCGCCTGCACACGATCTTCGGCGGCAAGAACCCGCACCCGAATTTCCTCGTGGGCGGCATGGCGTCGGCCATCAACCTCGATTCCACCGCGACGATCAATGCGGCGCGCATCGCGGACATCACGGGCATGATCAGGCGGTCGCGTGAGTTCGTCGAGCAGGTGTACTGGCCCGACCTCGTGGCGATTGCCGGCTTCTACAAGGACTGGGCCGCGATCGGCGGCGGCGTGCCGAATTTCCTCGCCTGCGGCGAGTTCCCCGAGGCCGACATCCGCGACCACGACAAGCTCTATTTCCCGCCCGGGGTGATCCTCAACAAGGACCTCTCGAAGGTCCACGAGTACGACCACAAGAAGGTCCAGGAGTACATCCACAGCTCGTGGTACGAGTATCCCGGCGCCAACCAGGACGTGGGCCTGCATCCGTACCAGGGTGAGACGATTCCGAAGTACACCGGGCCCAGGCCGCCGTGGACGTACCTGCAGGACCAGGAGAAGTACACGTGGATGAAGGCGCCGCGGTACGAGGACCGGCCCATGCAGGTGGGGCCACTCTCGCGTATGCTCGTCGCGTACGCCAGCGGCCACAAGGACGTGAGGGAGCTGGTTGGCCAAGCGCTCGGCAAGCTCAACGTGGGCCCGCCCGCGCTCTTCTCGACGCTCGGCCGCACCGCCGCACGCGGCATCGAGACCGTCCTCCTCGCCCGCAAGATGGAGCAGTGGCTCGGTGAGCTGAATGGCCGCATCCGGAACGGTGACACGACGACGTTCACCAAGGACAAGTGGGACCCGTCGTCCTGGCCGAAGTCGGCCGAGGGGTACGGGTTTCTCGACGCGCCCCGCGGCGCACTGGGCCACTGGGTGCAGATCGAGAACGGCGCCATCAAGCGCTACCAGGCCGTGGTGCCGTCCACGTGGAACTGCTCGCCGCGCGACGCCAAGGGCCAGGAAGGCCCCTATGAGGCCGCGCTGCAGGACAATCACCCGCTCGTCGACCCCGAACGCCCACTCGAGATCCTCCGCACGATCCATTCCTTCGACCCGTGCATGGCCTGCGGCGTGCACGTCCTCGACGCGGAGGGCCGCGAGGTGGTGGAGGTGAAGGTGCAATGACCGCTCCCTCCCTTCCCGGCGCCCGCGCGGCGCCGCCCGCGCCGCGTATGTTCGGCATCGGCCGCGCCTTCTCGCGCGAGCGCGGCAACTTCTCGTGGGTGTACCTCTGGGGCGCGCCCATCCGCGCCATGCACTGGATTGCCGCCGCGTGCGTCGTGGTGCTGATCGCCAGCGGCTTCTACATCGGCCGCCCGTACTTCATGACGTCCGGCGAGGCCAGCGCGCACTACCTCATGGGCTGGATGCGCTTCCTCCACTTCACCGCGGCCGCCGTCATCGTCATGACCGGCATCGTCCGTCTCTACTGGCTGTTTGCCGGCAACCAATTCGAGCGCCTGCCGGCGCTCTTCCCCACAAGCCTCGGCAACCTCGTGAAGACCGGGATGGCGTACCTCACCTTCCGGCCCGAGCGCCAGCCCAACTACGTGGGCCACAATCCACTGCAGCAGGTGTCGTATACCGGCACCTACCTGATGATGATGGTGATGGTCGTCACGGGCTTCACGCTCTACGGGCAGTCCAACCCCGGCGGCGTGATCTTCACCGTGTTCAGCTGGGTGCCCGGCCTGCTCGGCGGGTTGCAGAACGTCCGCCTCGTCCATCACGTGATGACGTGGGCGTTCATCATCTTCATCGTGTTCCACGTGTACTTCGCCGTGCGCTCCGACTACGTGGAGCGCGCGGGCGTGGTGTCGTCGATCATCACCGGCGGCCGGTACATCAACCTCGACGAGCGGTACGAGGATTTCGACGCCGGGCGCGTGCCGGCCAGCCCCTGGCCGACACACGAGTACCCGGTGCCGCGGAAGTAGCCATGGCCGGCACCGTCGTCATTGGACTGGGCAACCCCCTGATGTGCGACGACGGCGTCGGCCTTGCCGCCCTCGCACGCCTGCGCGACGAGTGGCGCCTCGACGGCGTGGAGCTGGTCGACGGCGCCACGTGGGGACTCTCCCTCGTACCTGTCATCGAGGACTCCACCCGGCTCCTCCTCGTGGACGCCATTTCGGCTGGCCTCGAGCCCGGCGAGCTCGTGGAACTCGAGAAGGACCGGCTCCCGATTTACCTCTCGCGCAAGCTCTCACCGCATCAGGTGGACATGCGCGACGCGCTCGCCGTTGCCGCGTGGCGCGGCCGGCTCCCGGAGGAAGTGGTCGCCGTCGGCATCCAGCCCGAATCCATCGAGCTCGGCACCGAGATCACGCCGCGCGTGGCGGGCACCCTCGACGCCCTCGTGGCGGCCGCCGTCCGCCGTCTCGAAGCGTGGGGGCACGCGTGCGTCCCCGCGGTTGACGCACATCCGTCGTCCGGCGCCCGTCATCCGTCAGCCGTCACCCCGCCGTGGCCGCCTCCGACGTCGGTGCCGCATGCATGAGATGAGCATCGCCCTGGAGATCGCGCGCATCGCCGAGGAGAAGCTCGGCGCCACGGCGCCGCAACTCGTGGAGGTCGGCGTCGAGGTGGGCGACGCGGCCGGCGTCGAGCCGTCGAGCCTGGAGTTCTGCCTCGAGGCCGTGCTGGCCACGCCGCCGTTCCGCGGCGCGCGCGGGGCGATACTGTCCGCAAGCGGCGACACCCTGCAGGTCGCCTACCTGGAGGTGGACGATGGCAATCCGGACGATTGAGGTGCGCGAGCGGGTCATGGCCCGCAACGACGAGATCGCGGCCGCCGTCCGCGAGCGCCTCGCCGTGCACGACGTCGCCACGCTCAACCTCGTGTCGTCGCCCGGGGCGGGGAAGACGACCCTCCTCGAACGCACGCTGGCGGCGGTCGGCGAGGAGCTCGGCATCGCCGTCATCACGGGCGACGTCCAGACGCGGAATGACGCCGAGCGCCTCGCCGCGCACACCGACCGCATCGTCAGCGCCGTCATCACGGGCGGCGCATGTCACCTCGACGCGCTCCAGGTGCAAACGGCCCTCGACGCCATCGACCTCGACCGCACGCGGCTTCTCTTCATCGAGAACGTCGGCAATCTCGTGTGCCCGGCCAACTGGGACCTCGGCGAGCGCGAGAAGGTGGTGCTCTTCTCGGTCACCGAGGGCGAGGACAAGCCACTCAAGTATCCCGGCATGTTTCAGCGCGCGCGCCACGTGGTGATGACCAAGACTGACCTCCTCGACTACGTCCCGTTCGACATCCACAAGGCGATGGCGAACGCGTCGTCGGTGAACCCGGAACTCGGCTTCTTCACCGTGTCGGCGACGCGGGCGTGGGGGCTCCAGGACTGGTTCGACTTCCTCCGGCGCATCGCCGCGCCGGCGCCGGAGCGCGTGTGACCACGTCGCCGCCGGTCGCGGCGCGCAGGCTCCGCGTTACCGGCATCGTGCAGGGCGTCGGCTTCCGGCCCTTCGTGTACCGCATCGCCGCGCGACACGGACTCGCCGGCTGGGTCCGGAACGTCGCCGGCACCGTGGAGATCCACGTCGAGGGGCCACCGGACGCCGTGCACGCGTTCGAGCATGCGCTGGTGACCGAGCGTCCGCCCGTCGCCTCGATCGAGCGCGTCGAGGCGATGGACGCCGCTCCCGACGGCGCCGCCGGCTTCTCCATCGCAGGCAGCGCCGATGCGGCCGGGTACCGGCCCGTGCCGCCCGACGTGGCGACGTGCGCCAGCTGCGAGCGTGAGCTGCGCGATCCCTCCGACCGTCGGTACCGGCATCCGTTCATCACCTGCACGGATTGCGGGCCGCGCTACAGCGTGATCGAGGCGCTCCCGTACGACCGGGAACGCACGACGATGGCCGCGTTCCCGATGTGCGAACGGTGTCGCGCCGAGTACGAGGCTCCGGGCGACCGCCGCCACCACGCCGAGACCGTCGCGTGCAACGCGTGCGGCCCGCAGCTCTGGCTCTGCGGCGCCGATGGCGTGCCGGGCGCCCGCGGGGACGAGGCGATCCGCGCCGCCGCCGGACTCCTCGCGCTCGGCCGCATCCTCGCGGTGCGCGGCGTTGGCGGCTTCCACCTCGCGTGCGACGCCACGAACCAGGCCGCCGTGCTTCGACTTCGCGCCCGCAAAGGGCGCAACGCCAAGCCTCTCGCGGTGATGGTGGCGTCGCTCGACGACGCGAGCCTGCTCGGCGCCGTGACGCCGGAAGCGGCGCGGCTCCTGACGGGTCCCGAGCGGCCCATCGTCCTGCTGCCGCGGAAGGAGGGCGCGCGGCTCGCCGCCGCCATTGCGCCGGGCATCGCCTGGGTCGGCGTGATGCTCGCGTACACGCCGCTCCACCACCTGCTGCTCGAGGCCGCCGGGCGGCCGCTCGTGATGACCAGCGGCAACCTCTCCGACGAACCTATCGCCATCGGCAACGCCGAAGCGCTGCACCGGCTGGCCGTGGTGGCCGACCACTTCCTCCTGCACGACCGGGAGATCCTGTCCCGGGTGGACGACTCCGTCGTCCGTGTGGTGGGCGGCGCGCCCGTGCTGCTGCGCCGCGGCCGCGGGTTCGCGCCGCTGCCGCTGGCTTTACCCCTCGCTACGCCCCGTCCGCTCGTCGCGGTGGGGCCGCACCTCAAGAACACGTTCACGCTGGCGAGCGGCGCGCGCGCCTTCGTGAGCCCGCACATCGGCGACCTCGAGAGCGTGGAGAGCGTGGACCACTGGCGCGCGACGTTCGAGCGGTACCGGGAGTTGTTCCGCGTGGATCCCGAGGTGGCCGTGCGCGACCTGCATCCGGCGTACCTCTCCACGCGACTCGCCGGCGAGCTCGGCCTCGGCGCCGTGATCTCCGTGCAGCACCACCATGCCCACGTGGCGGCCGTGATGGCCGAGCACGGCGTCACCACGCCGGTGGTCGGCGTGGCGCTCGACGGCACCGGATACGGCGACGACGGCCGCGTATGGGGCGCCGAGGTGCTGGTCGCCGACCTCACGGCCTACGCCCGCAAGGCGCACCTCGCCTACGCCCCGCTTCCGGGCGGCGACGCCGCCGCCCGCGAGCCGTGGCGCGTCGCTGCGGGGTACCTGGCGCGCGACCCGGGGGCTCGGGGAGCGTTCGCCCGCGCCTTCGACGGCGTCCGCGACGCGGAGCGCGCCATGGTGGCGCGGCAGCTCGAGCGCGGGCTCAATGCGCCCGAGGCCTCGTCCGCGGGCCGCCTGTTCGACGCGGCGGCTGCCATCCTCGGCGTGCACAACGGAAGGTGTTACGAAGGTCAGGCTGCCATGGAACTCGAGTCCCTCGCCGGCGCACAGCCGGCGGCACCGCTTCCGCTGCCGCTCCGGGAAGCGAACGGGGTGCTCGAGATGGACCCCCTGCCGATGCTCGTCGCCCTCGGGGAACGTTGCGTCCGGGGAGACGACCGCCGCGATCTTGCGGCTGCGTTCCACGAAAGCGTCATCCTCGCCTTTGCCGATGCGGCGGCCCGTGTCGCCACAGGCGAGGGCATCGGAACGGTGGCGCTGGGAGGGGGTTCGTTCCAGAACGCGAGGCTGCTCGCCGGAATTCGCGCCGCGCTCGAGCTCAGGCGGCTCCGCGTGCTCACGCCCCGCTCGCTGAGCCCGAACGACGGCGCGCTGAGCTACGGACAGGCAGCCATCGGCGCCGCGCTGCTGGTGGATGGATTGCCGCCGACCGCCGGCCTCGCCGGCGGGGGCGCGCCGTGATCGACCTCCCCCTGGCGTTCCTCACCGCGCTCCTGCTCGGGATGCGCCACGCGACGGACGCGGACCACGTCGTCGCCGTGTCCACCATCGTGAGCCGCGAGCGGTCCGTGGTGCGTGCGGCTACCATCGGTGCCGTGTGGGGCTTGGGGCATACCCTCACCATCTTCGTCGCCGGCGGTGCGATCCTCGCCTTCAAGTGGACCATCTCGGCGCGCGTCGGGCTGTCGCTCGAGTTCACCGTCGCGCTGATGCTCGTCACCCTCGGCGTGCTCAACCTCGCCCCGCATCGGCACGCCGCCGTCGCCACGTGGCGGCTCCGCCCGTTCCTCGTCGGCGTGGTGCACGGCCTCGCCGGCTCCGCCGCGCTGGCGCTGCTCGTGCTGCCGCTGATCGACGACGTGCGCATCGCCGTGACGTACCTCGCGGTGTTCGGCGCCGGCACCGTCATCGGGATGGCGATCGTCACGTTCGCCCTGGCGGCGCCCGCGGCGTGGGCGAGCCGGCGCCTCGACGCGTTCGGCCGCGGGCTGCGGCTCGCCTCGGGCGCCCTCAGTCTCGCGTTTGGTCTCTGGCTCGGCTACCGGATTGGCTTCGTCGACGGGCTGTTCACGGGCGCGCCGCAGTGGACGCCGCGATAGCACTGCGCTTGCCGTACTCGGGTGCGAGCCGCGGTTCGGCCCCGATCCAGTAGAGCATGTTCGCCATAATGCAGAACCCCGTGGCCGCGAACCAGTACATGGCGACGCCCACGAATGCGACGAACGCAAGCCACCACATGCTGTGCACGAGCGTGAGGACCGAGGCGATGGTGAGGTTGGTGCCCACGGTCGCGTAGATCCGCCGTTCGAGGTACCAGCTGTCGGTCTTCATCAAGTAGAAGTCCTTCCGCGCCGGGTCGCCGAGCCGCGACGGCATGCCCAGGCGATGGAGCACGTTGCCCGGGATGCAGAAGCCAGTGAACGCCACGACGATGGAGGCGATGCCGGTCGCCGCAACGAAGAGTACGAAGCGCGGATCGACGGTGAGCGCGAGGGTGGTCGCGCCAAGCAGGACCGTGCCCGCCACGACCCACACCGCCCGTTCGATGTACCACGTGTTGACCGGTACCATATAGATGCCGCGAGTCATGCCGCCCTCAGCCTGGCTTCCGCGCATCGGAGGGTTCCGCCGCCAGGGCGGCCTCGTCGCGGCGCCAAGCATCAGGGTATCCCCGGATCCGATTTCGCAGCATCGGATTTCCCGACGGTTTGCGCGGGGAAACACCCTACGGCGTGCGGGGTGGCCGGATTCGGACCACCTGAACAGCGTAACCACCAACCCGATAAGCAGTTACATGACGCCTGCTCCTCGTTGACGTGTCGGGGGAAATACGGATTGGTTAAGTAGTATTCCTGACGCCCGCGCTTCGTAGGAATGCCTAGTCTGCGGTCACGTACGAGCACTCTGGACCTCAATCCGCCGAGTGCGGAGAGGACGAATCTCATGAGAATCACGCGTCTCCATTCCCTCAGCCTCGCGACCATCGCCGTAGCGGGATTCGCGGTGGGGTGCACCAGCGAGAAGGTCGTGTACCGGAGTGGAACGGACTTCGCGGCGCCGCCGGCGGCCGCCGCGAACTTCATCGGGTACTACGACGTTACGAACAAGCAGACCGTGTGCGGGTCATGCCACATCGACTTTCAGACGCGCTGGGCGCAAACCAAGCATGCCAGCGCCTGGGCCGACCTGCAGGCGAGCGGAAGCGCCGCCGGCTATTGCTCGGCGTGCCACACGGTCAACAACCTGGGCAACTTCGCCGCCGACACCGCCGTGGGGTATCGCTCCACCAAGGCCGACCGGTATCACGACGTGCAGTGCGAGAGCTGCCACGGCGCGGGCCTGACGCACGCGAGCGGTCCGAACACGAGCAACCGTCCCCTCGCATCGATCCGCGTGGACACGACTATCACGTCGAGCTGCGGCGGCTGCCACACGGGGGCGCACAACCCGTTCACCTCCGACTGGCAGAAGTCCGGTCACTCCAAGACGTGGGATGCCTCGCACAACAGCACCGATCCGTACTGCCAGGGCTGTCACACCGGGCAGGGCGCGCTCACGACGTGGGGCGTGACGGACAACTACATCGAGAAGAACAACACGAACGGCAACACGACGAACATGCTGCCGGCCACGTGCGCCGTCTGCCACGACCCGCACGGGTCGGACAATGGCCACCAGCTCCGGTTCCCGCTCAACGCGCCGAACCTGGACAACAACCTCTGCATCAAGTGTCACCAGCGGCGCGCAACGGTCGCAGACGTCCTCCAGCCGGGCAACACGCGCAACAGCGTGCACTCGCCTGAAGGCCCGACGCTGCTCGGCAATGCCGGCTGGTTCCCTCCGGGGATGGCCGCGAGCGACTCCATCATCGCGACCCATGGCACGCCCTCTCGCAATCCGAAGCTCTGCGCCACCTGCCACGTGCAGGCGTACTCGGCCACCGACAAGGCGACCGGCCAGCAGGTGTTCTACACGGGACACCGCTTCCTCGCCACGCCGTGCCTTGGCGCCAACGGCCTTCCCGCCGACAGCCAGACGTGTGACATCAGTGCCCAGACGTTCCGGACCTGCGTGGCTGGCGGTTGCCATGCGTCGGAGACGGCCGCGAAGAGCGCGTTCAACACGGCGCAAGCCCGCATCAACCTCCTCGTCGGCCAGGCCAACACGCTCGTGACGCAGGCCAAGGCCGGCCCGAAGAAGGCCGAGTGCACGTTCTCGTCCTCAGTGGCGTACAGCACCTGCATGGGTACGCAGCTGAACGTGAGCCTTGCAGGCTCGCCGGGCTCTTTCGTCCACAACCCCTTCCTCATCGAGCAGCTCCTGATCGCCAGCATCAACCAGATGAAGAAGGACTATAACCTCACGGTGTCGGCCAGCCTGGACCTCGCGCCGCAGCTCACGTCGCCGCCGAACAAGGCGGCGGGGGGCGCGCGGTAGTCGCCGCGCTCGTCCTGATACCGAGGATGCTCGTACCGCGGGGCCGGGTGGTCGGATGGCGACTTCCCGGTCCCGCGATGCACGTTTTCACCTGAGCCGTCCGTGATCCCCGCCCTCCTCTTCCTCCTGCAGCAGGGGCCCGAAGCCCACTACGGCGGCGGCACGGCGTCGGGCACGACGGCTGGCGCCGTGTCCGATCCCACTGGGCAGCTGTTCCGCTTCCTGCTCTCCACCGTCCCGCAGTGGGTGCAGATTGCCGGCATCCTCATCGGCGGGCCGGTCGCGCTCATCATCGCGCGGCAGGTATGGAAGAACCGCCGGAACCTGTGGGCCTGGTTCCTCGGCCGGTCGCGCGCCTACAAGCTCGCCATCGCTGGCACCGGCGGCTTCGTCATCCTGGTGGTCGGCTTCGTGGGCGTGTACAACTACAACTACGTGATGCACAAGAACGATTTCTGCCAGTCCTGCCACTTGATGGACTCGGCATGGAATCGGTTCCAGGTGTCCGCCCACAAGGACCTCCAGTGCCACGCCTGCCACCGGCAGCCGCTCTGGGTGAGCTCGAAAGAGCTCTTCTGGTGGGTGTACGAGCGACGCATGGCCGTCCCGGCGCACGACAAGGTCCCCACGGCGGTCTGCTCCGAATGCCATCTGCGCGCCACCACCGACTCGTCGCGCACGAACGTGCTGCGAACCGCTGGTCACGTGATTCACCTCAAGTCCGACAGCACCGCCCTGAAGGACGTCGAATGCGTCACGTGTCACGGCCGTGACTTCCACCTCTTCCGGCCGAACAACGCCACGTGCTCCCAGGCGGGGTGCCACACCAACACCCGGGTGAAGCTCGGCGCGATGTCGAACGCGGGATTCCTCCACTGCACCACCTGCCACGGCTTCCGCACCCCCGTGCCGCAGGGCGAGACGGTGGCCGAGGCCAAGCGCGCCGTCGCGCCGAAGGAACTCAACTGCACGGCCTGCCACCAGATGTCGCAGGAAGTGCTCAAGTGGGATCTGGCCAAGGACCCGCACAAGGCGTCGTGCGGTTCGTGCCACAACCCGCACAAGCAGGAGCAGCCGAAGGACGCGTTCCAGTCCTGCGCCGCGGCCCAGTGCCACGCCAACGCCGACACGTTGACGGCCTTCCACCGGGGCCTCGGTTCGCACGGGCTCGACAACTGCGGCGCATGCCACCAGGCGCACAGCTGGAAGGTGAACGGCACCGACTGCCTGGCGTGCCACAAGACCATCTACCAGAACAAGCCCGGCGCGGTGCGGCGGAGTGGAACGTCTGCGGCGCCGCCACCTCCGCTGTCCCCGCTGCGGCACGAATCACGGGGCATCCGGATCGTCCCCGCCGACACGGCGGCCGTCCGCCCGATCGCGTGGACGTGGGCGGCGCCCGCGCAGTCGGCGTCGCGGGGGGTGCGCAGCGTGCGCCGGGCACCGCTCGGCTCGCCGGCGCGCATCGCGCCGCACGCGTCCACTGGGCGCACCGTCAAATGGGCGGTTACCACGAGCGCCGCGGTCGCCCCCGTGGCCGCCGTCGCTCACGCGCCGCGGGGAGGAGCCAGTTCGGCTGCCGGATTGTCCGACTCGACGTTCCTCCATTCGCGGCACAAGGGCATCACCTGCACGTCGTGCCACGGGACGTCCGGCGCCACGCACGGCGCCTTGAAGATCTCCGCGCCGCGCGACTGTCTCGCCTGCCACCACGGGCAGAAGCAGGCGGCCACGTGCGCGACGTGCCACGCCACCGCGTCCCTCGCCCCGCGCCCGCAGTCGGTCACCCTGCGCGTCTCGGCGCGCCCTGCCGGCAGCGCGCTGGTGACGCGGGCGCTGTCGTTCGCACACGCGCGGCACGCGAAACTCGAATGCGCGCGGTGCCACGCGGCCAACGACCAGCGCACCGTCACCACGACGTGCACGTCGTGCCACGCCGACCACCACCAGCTCGACCGTGACTGCGCGTCTTGCCATCCCGCGGCGAAGGTCGGACACGACCTTGCGGCGCACGACGGATGCGCGGGATGTCACGCCGCGGCCCAGTTCGTCGCCGCGACGCTCACGCGGTCGTTGTGCCTGGCGTGCCACCAGGAGCAGCGCGACCACTACATCGCACGCGACTGCGCGACGTGCCACGCCGTTCCCGCGCATCCCGCTGCCGCGGCCGGAGCGCGCCCGTGATGCTCGCTCCTCGCCGCCGTTCCGTCGCGATCGCCGCCGTGGTCGCCGCCGCTGCATCCGTCGCCGCCTCCGCTGCGAACGCCCAGGGCGTCCGCATCTCCGGCGTCACGTCGCTCCAGTACATCGAGCTGCGGCCCCTCGTCACTGACTCGGCCCCGATCGCCTCCATCCCCGGCACGGGAGAATGGCGGAGCTCGCCAGGCGGCGTGCCGGCGCTGTGTTCCGACGTGACGGGATTCTGCCGGTACGAGCGGTCGGGAACCCGCGTCGGCGCGATGCCCGTGCTCCAGGATCTCACCGTGGCCGGATGGGGCGGGGTGGAGGGCCTCAGCTTCCGCGCCGACCTTCGCGGCCGCACGCAGGCCGGCGGCTCCGCGTTCACCTGGCCGCGCGCCGACGATCACTTCGACGTACTCGACGCCTACGCCGAACTCGAGCGCGGCTCGTGGCGGAGCCGGCTCGGGCGCCAGTGGGTCACCGGCGGCCTCGGCACGTACAACTTCGACGGCGCCGACGCCACATGGCGCCGCGAAGCCTGGTCCGTCGAGGGCTGGGCCGGACGCGCGCTGCTCGGCGGCCTCAACGACACCTACACGTCGGGCGAACTCGCCGCGGTGGAAAACCTGCCGCCGGACGACGGCGGCCTCATGTTCGGCGCTCGCGGCCGCTACCGTCCCGATGCCCTGACCGCGGCCTCGCTGTTATACCAGCGGATTCTGGTCGCCGATCGCAGCGGGCTCTACTCCGAGCGCGTCGCGTTCGACGCCTCCACGCGACGCTACGGCGCCCAGGCCGACCTCACCCTCACGTACGACCTCGCCTACGGCGACTGGAACGAGGCACGGCTCCGTATCGGCACCGGGAGCTATCGCTCGTCGGGCGCGTCGTTCGAGGTCCGCCACTCGCGGCCGTACTTCGACCTCTGGACCATCTGGGGCGCGTTCGCCCCGGTCGGGTTCGACGAGGCGCGCGCGACGGCATTCTGGAAGGCGCCCGGCGCGCCGGTCACCGTGTCGGTCCGTGGCGCGTACCGCAAGTACGCCGACACCGAAGCCGGGTTCGACCTGCGCACCAACGGGTGGCGCGCCGGCGGCGACGCCACCTGGACGCCATCGGCCGGCATGGTCGTGACCGGATCGTACGACGTGGACATCGGCAGCGGCGCCGCGAACTCCGACGGCCGGCTCGGGGCACGCTGGCTGCCCGGGAACGACTACTCGCTCGGCGCGGACCTTTCGGTCACGCAGAACATCTACGAGTTCCGCGTCGGCACGGGCCGCATCTACGGCGTCGCGCTGAGCGGTGCAATGCCGCTCGGCCCGAGCCTGCGCCTGGCGGCGGACGCCGGACTGTACCAGCACGCCCTGAGCAACGGCGCCGCGGGGCCCGACTGGACGCAGCGCCGCGTGTCGGCACGGCTCGAGTGGACGCTCGGCCGCGACCCCGGCCTGGGAGGCGGGCGATGATCCGCCGCACCCGAATCGTCGTGCATGCGGCTTTCCGGGCCGCGGCGATCACGGCCATGGCGACAGCGCCGGCCACCTCCGTCGCCCGGGCGCAGGGCGCGGGCAGCGCCGCCCGGCCGGAGCAGCCGTTCCCGCACGCCCGCCATGCCAAGCTGTTTCCCACGTGCGCCGGGTGCCACGCCGGCATCGCGTCCGGCGATGCCGCCCTCACCTTCCCGGCGCCGGCGAGCTGCGCCACGTGCCACGACGGCACCATCCAGCGCCGCGTGAACTACGCGCCGCCCGTGCGGCGAGGAACGGGATTCCTCGTGTTCTCGCACCCGACGCACGCGGCCAAGGCGAGCGACGCCACGTGCACGTCCTGCCACGCCGCCCAGGGCGCGGCGTGGATGGAGGTCGCGAAGGCCAACCCCGACCGCTGCGGCAGCTGCCATGCCCACGCGGCCGAGCCGCATCTTGGCGACGCCAACGTCTGCACGACCTGCCACCGCCCGCTCGCCGCGGCAACAGCGCTCAGCGAGTCGCGCGTGGCGACGCTGCCCAAGCCCCCCTCGCACGCGGCCGCCGACTTCGTATCGGCGCACGGCGCGGCGGCGAGGGCATCGGCTGCCCGCTGCGCCACCTGCCACGCCCGCGAGAGCTGCGCGCGCTGCCACGTGGATGCGCGCACCTCGCCCGTGATCCAGTCCCTGGCGAGCGATGCGCGCGTGTCCCGGGTGGTGGCGCGCAAGGCGCCGGTGTATCCCGCGCCGGCCTCGCACGCGTCGGCCGACTTCACGCTCGCCCACGGCCCCGCTGCGCGCGCGGCCGGGGCGAACTGCGCCACCTGCCACGCGCGGGCGAGCTGCGAAACGTGCCATGCCGGTGACGGCGCCCGAAACCTGCTCCGCGGTATGCCGGGCCCGGGCGAGGCGGCGGCGTCCGGCGTGCTCCTGCGCCGCGCCACGCCCGCGATGCCGCCCACGGCCAGTGCCACCCTCGCGTCGTGGACGCCGCAGCCGCACCAGGGCGACACGGTCCGCACCGTGCGGGTCCATCCCCCGGGCTTTGCCACCACCCACGGCCCCGCCGCCGCCTCGGGCACGCTCCAGTGCGAGGGATGCCACGCGCGGTCGTACTGCTCCACGTGCCACGCGGCCGAGCGCACGGCGCGCCGCTACCATCCCGCCAACTTCCTCTCCACGCATGCGCCGCAGGCGTACGGACGCGACACCGACTGCAGCGCCTGCCACAATCCACAGGCCTTCTGCCGGTCGTGCCACCTGCAGGCCGGCCTCGCCGTGCAGCGGAGCACCCAGCGCAGCGCGACGTACCACAACGCTCAGCCGCTCTGGCTCCTGATGCACGGCCGCGCGGCCCGGCAGGACCTGCCATCGTGCACGACGTGCCACCAGCAGACATACTGCATGCAGTGCCACTCGCAGCTCGGCGCCCGCATCAACCCGCACGGCCCCGGGTTCGACGCGGCGCGCATGGCCGCCCGCAACTCGCGCATCTGCCTCGCCTGTCACTTCACCAACCCGCTCGGCAAGTGATGGCGGGACACTCCAGGACGCCACCGATGACCGCCAGACTTCCCTTCGCCGTGCTCGCCAGCCTTGCCGTTGCCACCGCCGCCTGCTCACGCGACGACGGACCGCGCACGCCGCTGGCCCAGGCCACCAATGCGGTCAGTGCACAGGAACAGAACGCCGCGCACTCGCTCATCGGGCCGGCCGCCCTCGCGACCCTCGACACCGGCAACGTCCTGTTCCGGAAGAAGGACTACACTGGTGCGCTCGCGAAGTACCGGACGGCCGGCGAGCTCGCACCGCAGCACGCCGCGCCCATCTTCGGCATCTACATGGTCGCCAAGGCCATGAGCAACACGAAGCTCGCCGACAGCGCGCTCGCCGAGATTCGCAAGCGGAACGGCCCCATGCCAGAGGCGGCGCACGGCATGTCCGACTCGGCCCTCAAGGCCCTCCACAAGCAGCTCGGCGGCCCCGGAACCAAGGGGACGTGAGCCGGACGCCCTAGTGTGAGTCCGGCGTGACGGTGATGCGCCCGCGCCCCGTGTGCCAGAAGAGCATCAGCGGAAGCACCGCCATCAGGGCGATGCCGCTCAACAGGTAGATTCGCGAGAAGGCGAGCACGCTCGCCTGCACCGACACGGCGTGGTCGAGCACCATCGCCGCGCCCTGCTTCGCGGCCACGGGGTTCACGCCGCGGGCCACCAGGCCGTGCGCGTAGGTGTCGAGCCGCGCGAGGGCGTCGGGCGTGGTCACGGTGAGGTGTTCCGTGAGCATCGCCTTCTTCTCCTTCGTGAACCGCGTGAGCAGCGTGGCCATGACGGCGATCCCGAGCGAGCCGCCGAGCTGGCGCGCAAGGTTGAACATGCCCGTGCCCTGCGCCAGGTCGCGCGGATGCAGGTCCGCCAGCGCGATGCTGTTGAGGGGGATGAAGATGAGCCCGAGCCCGACGCCGCGGAGCACCAGCGGCCAGAAGAGGTCGCCCTTGCCGCTGTCGAGCGTCAGCGCCGCGAGCTGCCACATGCACACGGCGAACAGGGCCGAGCCGATGACGATCACCGGCCGCCCGTCGGGCACCGACCGCAGCCGCCGCCCGAGGATCGCCATCGTGATCGCCGACGCGATCGCGCCCGGCAGGATCACCAACCCCGTCTGGTTGGCGGTGAAGTTGTGCAGCGCCTGCAGGAACACGGGCAGGACGAACACGCTGCCGAAGAGCGCGAACCCCAGGAACGCGCCCATGATGACGCCCGTCGAGAGTTGCCGGTCGCGCAGGATGTGGAAGTCGATCACGGGTTCGTCGGTGCGCAGCTCATGCACCACCAGCCACACGAACGCCACGAGCGACACCGTTCCCAGCGTGACGATCATCGGGGACTCGAACCAGTCGAGCCGCTCACCACGCTCCAGCATCCACTGGAGCGATCCGATCGCCACCGTGAGCAGGCCGATCCCCAGCCAGTCCACCCGGTCGGCGCGTGCCTGGTGCTCCGAGTCGGTCACGTAGGTCCACACCAGCACGCCCGCGAGCACACCCAGCGGGAGGTTGATGTAGAAGATCCAGGGCCAGCTCCAGTTGTCCACGATCCAGCCGCCCAGTGTCGGCCCCACCGTGGGGCCGACCATGACGCCCACGCCGAACATGGCCTGTCCTATCCCGACTTCCTTCGGCGGGAATGCCTCCCACCGCGTCGCCTGCGCGGTCGAACGCAGCGCGCCCCCGCCGATCCCCTGGACCACCCGCCAGAACACGAGCGACGCCAGCCGCGACGACGCG